>JAAZLB010000003.1 GCA_012799535.1 Bacillota bacterium
CTTTTTTAGGTGTAGCTTTTCAAAATGAGCTAATCGGCCTTTTAGGAGGCTCGGGCGTTAATACTACCATGGTTAGACACTATATCTTGCCGGTGGTGATCTTTAGCTTCTCTTTCATTTTCACCCAATTGTTAACACCCTTTGTGCGTCATGATGGTGCTCCAGTGTTAGCTATGTGGAGTGCGGTGATTGGCGGTTTGACTAACATTGTTCTCGATGCATTATTTATCGTGGTTTTAAACTGGGGTATGTTAGGAGCCTCCCTTGCCACAGTGGTTGCTTCCTTGGTAAGCTTAAGTTTGCTACTTAGGCATTTTCCCCATAGCAATTTATTGAGGTTAAAAAGAGGACAACTTAGTTGGCAACGACTGCAAAGGATAATGCTGAACGGGGGGCCTAGTTTAGTTGTAGAAGTGTCCTCGTCGTTGGTCATGTTTTCTTTTAATCGCGTACTTTTGTCCTCCTTAGGAGAGTTGGGTGTGGCAGCTTATGGAGTTATTGCTAATTATTCTTTTATCGCCTTAGCTATCTTTGCAGGGGTGGGACAAGCAGTACAGCCTATTTCTAGTATAAACTATGGAGCGGGTCAACTGCAACGGGCTAAGGAAGCAAGAAACCTAGCTTTGGGAATTTCTTTTGGCTTAGGGATACTTTTTTATGGCCTAGGAGTGGCTTTTCCCCAGGCTTTAACTTCCCATTTTGTTGAGCCTACACCGGAACTTTTGGAAATTACTGTCTATGGTATACGTCTGTATTTTTCCGCTTTTTTATTTGCCGGATTAAATGTCACCATGGGTGCCTATTTCCAATCCTTGGAGTTTAGACAGCGCTCCTTGAGTATTTCTTTGCTAAGAGGTTTTGTTTTGGTAATTTTGGGTCTTTTGGTTTGGCCTCGCTGGTTTGGCTTAGCAGGGGTTTGGATTACCGTACCCATAGCGGAATCAGGTACTTTAGCCTATGTTTTGATCAAAGAGCGGGCAGGGAGACGGTTAGGTAATCTAGCCTATGGTTGGGCGGGGGATAGAAGTTAGATTTTGGGGTTAAACTAGGTTTAGAGGGGGTAGACGAATGTCTAGGGGTCCTAAACCAGATAACCGCAAGGACAATGTAGAAAAATTACGAGAGCAGATTGTGGATACTATTGAAAATATTGAGGAATCCCACGATACGCTCCAAAGGGATTTAGCAGACGAGCAGAAGGAAGAAATCCGGGCTAAAAATCGCCGGCGAGAGCAGGCTATTGCAGATAAACGGGATGAGCTTAGAGATGAGTATGCCTTTCAACAAAAACAAGAAGATTAGTGTCCACATTTTGAAGGCCGCCACTACCTTTGGGTAGGGGCGCTTTTTTTCTGAAGGATTTTAGGAAGTATAAGGAGAATAGTCAGTATTGATTATACCCCACAAACAAAGTTGAGGAGAGGTAATATGGCAAAAAAGGTGAAGATCGGGATTATTGGAGCTGGTAACATTGCTCAAAACGCCCACCTTCCAGCTTATCTTAAGCAAGACGATGTAGAGTTGTTTGGAGTTTATGACATTAAGGAATCTCGCTCCAAGGAAGTGGCGGAACGTTTCGGCTTTAAACACGTGGCTACTAGTTTAGAGGAGCTAGTGACCATGGAAGAATTGGATGCGGTGAGCGTATGCACTTGGAATAATGGTCATGCAGAAGCAGTAATCGCCGCGGCCAAAGCAGGTAAACATATTCTTTGTGAAAAGCCCATGGCCATGACGGTTGCAGAGACTGAAGCAATGGCTGAAGCTGTGCGGGCTGCAGACGTAACTTTTATGATGGGTTTTGTGAACCGTTTTCGCACAGAAAGTCAGATTATTAGGGAATTTGCAGATCAAGGGAAGTTTGGAGAAATCTACTATGCCAAAACCGGAATCATTCGCCGGCGGGGCACACCCCTAGGTTGGTTTACGGATCTTTCTAAATCAGGTGGGGGACCAGTTATCGATCTGGGTGTTCACGCTATTGACGTGACTTGGTATTACATGGGTAAGCCTGCTCCTATTAGCGTAAGTGCTACCACTTACAACAAGATCGGGGATTACAAAACCAAGGGTGTGAGCCGGTGGGAAGCCTTGGATACTGATGATTTGGTTTTTGAGACAGAAGATTCGGCAGCTGCTCTCATCCGTTTCGAAAATGGTGCTTCTATGACAGTGGATGTAACATGGGCTATTAATGGTGCAGATCGGGATATTTACAGTGAGGTTTTTGGCACTAAAGCAGGAGCGAGTCTCAATCCCTTTGTTATCTACGGTGAAGAGGGTGGCTATCTCACTGATAATAAACCTATTGTAACTGGTAAGAATATGTTCGATAATCAGATTCGCCACTTTCTTGATTGTATTAAAACCGGCCAACAACCTATTGCAACCTTAGAGGATGGCATGGAAATTCAAAAGATCCTCAATGGCATTTATGAATCTGCTAGATTAGGTAGAGAAGTTCAACTTTAAGTCTTCTTTCCCCTTAGCTTTCGGCTAAGGGGATTTTTTTAGCATGCTTGGAATACATTGACAAGAAGTTTGTCTTGTTGTAAACTATTGTTAGTACTATACCGTTATAGGATGCAGAAGTTAACATTAAGATAATAGATGCCTGTTTTGAGCCGTTTGGAGTGATTTGATGAGTAATAAGAAGAATACTAGCCAGGACAGACTCAAGCGGGTGACCATTCGTGACGTGGCTGAAGCGGCGGGAGTATCCGTGAGCACCGTTTCCCATGTACTCAATAATTATGGGGATATTAGCCCCGAAACGGAGCAACACGTGCGTAAGACCATGGAGGCTCTAAACTACTATCCGAGCTCTATGGCACGGCGATTGACTAAGAATCGCAGTCACTTATTTCAACTTCTTTTATTTGCCGTGGAAGGTTTGCAACATCCCTTTTTTTATGAGGTGACCCACGGAATCGCTGAAGAAGCTGAAAACGCGGATTACGAGTTACTGTTAAGTGTGCAAAGGGTTACAGGTGGGGAAGGGAGATGGCGTGATTCTCTCCGTAGATGCGTAGAATCACGGGTGGAAGGTCTCATTGTCATGGGGACAATTCCCAGCTTGGAAGTGTTTAGCAAAATCGAGACTGCCCAGATCCCTGTAGTCTTTATTGATCTTCCCTACCAAGGTCCTCGGGGTACCTACGTCTCTTCCGATAACGTGTTGGGGGCAAGGCTGGCGGTGGAACACCTTTTGACCTCGGGTCATCAGAAAATTGCTTTCATCGATGGTAGTCCAAAGGATCCCTTAGGCAGAGTTCCAGGAAGTCCTGATGGTGATGTGAGTGATACGAGGTTTCTAGGTTATTCCCAAGCCTTCCAAGGTCATGATTTGGCAGTAGATACTAGCCTCATTGGTTATGGGGAGTTTACAAAAGCCGGGGCTAAGCAGGCGGTTTTACAGATTTTAGAACAACATCCGGATCTTACCGCCATCTTCGCAGCTAGTGATCTGATGGCTATCGGGGCGATGGAGGCCATTCGCTCCGTAGGGAAGAAGGTTCCTAAAGACATTGCAGTGGTTGGTTATGATGATATTGAAGTAGCATCCTTTGTCCGACCGGCCCTAACCACCATTAGGCAAGATGGAGTGGAAATGGGCAAAAGAGCGGTGCGAGAGATTCTACATTTAATCAATGATCCTGAGGTGGAGCCGAGTAAAGTGATTCTTC
>JAAZLB010000340.1 GCA_012799535.1 Bacillota bacterium
AAGATCATTCGTTTTCGCTTTCGCAAAGGGGATGAAGTTAGGTTCTTATCCCATTTAGACCTAATCCGCACTCTAGAAAGGGCGATTCGCCGGGCGAATTTACCCATTTCTTATTCGGAAGGATTTAACCCCAGACCAAAGATGAGTTTTGGTTTTGCCTTAGCAGTGGGGATTTTAAGTACGGGAGAGTATGGGGATTATGAGTTTGTGGAAGATCTAGATCCTGAGGAATTTCTGACCTGCTATAACAAGCATCTACCTTCTGGTCTAGAGGTACTGGAGGCTGGTGAATTACCTGAGGGGACTCCCACTTTGATGAGTTCAATCAATGCAGCCTCTTATGAACTTTATATTCCCCAAAAAACTAGTGTGGAAATTTCTGAACGCTGGGCCTGGTTGCAAGGACAGGATAGCTATATCATTGCAAGGGAGACCAAGAAGGGGACCCGTCAAGTAGATGTACTTCCCTTTTTATTTGATCTTACCTCTGTGCAAGATCAAGGCACTGGGGTGGTTGTAAATTGCCTTTGTTCCTTGGGAAATCAAGCTAATTTGAGAATGGAAGAATTAGGAGCTCTGTTAGAGTTTCCACATTTGGAATCTCGAATTACTAGGACCGCTCAACTAATTAAGGAGGGGCCTAACTATTTCCCACCTTTGAGAATCGAGGATCAGGAATGAAAAGAAAAATCGTGATTTCTGCCCTTCTCAAGCAAGTACAAGTGGGAATTGTGGAAAATGGGCGTTTAGTAGAATACTATTTGGAACGGGACTGCCGCGATCGCTTAGTGGGCAATATTTATAAGGGCCGGGTGGAAAACATCTTGCCTGGCATGGGCGCGGCCTTTGTGGATATAGGTCTAGAAAAAAATGGTTTTCTCTTTTTGGCTGATCTAGGGGATCAGGCTAGCTCGGATCAGCTTAAGGTGGGGGATACTCTGTTAGTCCAGGTCTCCAAGGAAGCGGTGGGTACTAAGGGGCCCCGAGTAACTACGGACATAGCCCTTCCTGGGCGCCACTTAGTCCTAATGCCGTATCAAAGCCACACGGGAATTTCTCGGCAAATCTCTGCAGATCTAGAGCG
Source organism: Bacillota bacterium (assembly GCA_012799535.1). Lineage (GTDB taxonomy): Bacteria > Bacillota > Limnochordia > Darwinibacteriales > Darwinibacteriaceae > UBA4996. Next base: position 1,085 of record JAAZLB010000340.1, read on the forward strand.
GGCACGCCTGAAAGAAATTGCCCAAGAACTTCGCCCAGAAGGAATGGGTTTAATTGTGCGCACGGTGGCGGACGGGTGTGAACGGGAAGAATTACAAGAGGATCTTGATGATCTCTTGGTAAAATGGTCCATGATTCAGGAAAAATTCAAGGGAAAAACAAAAACACCCTTGGTTTATCAAGATTATGATTTGGTGCATCGCATTTTACGGGATCTTTATGTGCCAGAAACCACGAAAATTGTGGTTGACAGTGCTGAATTGAAAACAAGGGTAGAAGAAGAATTAGTAGGTCTCGGTGTAAAGAATCTACCCCTAGTGGAGCATTATAGTGGTAAAGTAAACCTTTTCACCTATTTAGGGTTGCACAAGGATCTCCAGCGAGCACGGAATAATCGGGTGTGGCTCGATTGTGGTGGATATTTGGTGTTTAATCAAACTGAAGCTCTATTAAGCATTGATGTAAACACTGGAAAATACGTGGGTGGTGAGGATCTACAGGCCACTGTCCTTAAGACTAATTTACAGGCAGCCCAGGAAATCGCCTATCAATTGCGTCTTCGTAATGTAGGTGGGATAGTCATTGTGGACTTTATTGATATGTCTAAACCAGATAATCGGGAGGCAGTTTTAGAACAGTTTGCCGCTAGCTTAGCACAAGATAAAACAAGGACTAACCTCCTTGGTTTTACGAGATTAGGACTGGTGGAATTGACCCGTAAAAAAAGTAAGCGTTTGCTTTCTCACTTACTAGAGATGGACTGCCCCCATTGTCAGGGCACCGGACGGGTGACTGCTGATGAAACCCTTGCTTTCCAAATAGCCAGTGAGATTAACTCTTTGGCATCGGAGTTAGAAGTAGAGGCGATTTTAGTTCGCTGCCATTCAGCGGTGGCGGCCCAGATTATCGGTCCAGGTGGAGCAAATCTAGAGGCTTTAGAGGCACACACGGGTAAAAGCATTTTTGTACGGGGTGATGATGACCTTTCCCGCCAGAGCTATCAGCTAAACTCTGGCACTATTGATCAAGTTAAAGGGATCGCCTATCCAGTAAAGGTGGGTGAACGGTTGAATTTGACCATACTGGAGCC
>JAAZLB010000341.1 GCA_012799535.1 Bacillota bacterium
ATGGCCGGATAATGGTTTTTCTCCGCTAGGGCACGGTCTAAGACTATATGTCCATCTAGGATTCCTCGTACCGTATCAGTAATAGGTTCATTCATGTCATCACCTTCAACCAGTACTGTGTAAAAAGCAGTAATGGTACCTACTTTACCTGGTCCGGTCCGTTCTAGAAGGCGAGGTAACATGGCAAATACTGAAGGGGTATAACCTCTAGTAGCAGGCGGTTCGCCGATTGCTAAACCAACTTCCCGCTGAGCCATGGCCAATCTAGTGACAGAGTCCATCACAAAAAGGACGTCTAAACCTTGATCACGGAAAAATTCTGCAATAGTGGTTGCAACCATGGCACCTTTGATCCTAACTAAAGCAGGTTGATCGGAGGTGGCCACAACTACAACAGAGCGTTTTAAACCCTCAGGTCCAAGATCTCTTTCTAAGAATTCCCGTACCTCACGACCACGTTCACCAATTAAGGCAATTACGTTTACATCCGCTTCAGTATTGCGGGCCATCATACCTAGCAAGGTACTTTTACCCACACCACTACCTGCGAAAACGCCTAATCTTTGACCTTTACCACAGGATAAAAGACCATCAATTGCTCTTACCCCAACTGGCAAAGGCTCCTTAATCCGTTGTCTCTCTAAAGGAGTGGGGACATTACCAAGAATGGATTGGTGTTTTATTGCAGGTACAATCCCCCGATTGTCCATGGGTTGTCCGAGACCGTCGAGAACCCGCCCGAGAAGTTTCGGACCCACTGGAATAATTAAGGGTGAGCCTGTGGCAGTAACTAAACTACCTGGTCCAACCCCTGTTAGATCTGCAAGGGGCATGAGTAGCACCCGTTGATCCCTAAAACCCACTACCTCAGCAGGAACTGGTGGACCACTGCGTGGTTGGATTAAGCATAGATCCCCAATATTAGTAATGGGTCCAATAGACTCAATGGTTAAACCAACAATCTGCACAACCCTACCACTATGGATAGTATCATCAAAATCCCTCAGGTAATTGGCGTAGTGTTCAACTCTGGGGGATAAACCACTAATAGTCTTCATCATAAAGCACTTCCATGAGGTGTCTAGCAATCTTCCCTAAGCGTTTTTCAAGGCGGGCGTCAATTAAGCCATTCTCCGATTCGATTAAGCAGCCCCCCTGATTAATGGAGGAATCACTCTCAAATTGAAGCTTGGCCCGCATACCTAAGTGCAAATGCTCTTCTTCCTCTTTAATTAAGGCATAATCTACTGGGTTGAGTCTAACTACAATTTCCTGAACTTGCCCTAAAGCTTCCAAAGATTCACTAATTAAAGGGGCTAGCCAAGAAATGTCGTGGGAAACACTCCTCTTCACTATCTTATCGGCAAGAAGCAGGCTAAACTTTAAAAAATCGTCCTCCAAAGCCCCTAAAGAGTTGGATCGAACCTGGACCGCCTCTTCAACTGTAACTTCTAAAACTGAAATTAAGTCAGCCGCTTGCCTTAAGGCCTCTTGATGCCCCTCCACCAAACCCTCTCGGTACCCTTCTTCAAAACCAGCTTCTTTGGCCTGTAAGCGAAGGGTTTCAACCTCTGTTTCAGCTTGATGGAGTAAAAGATTGGCCTCTTCTTGCGCTTGTGCTAAAATCTCTTCAGCTTTACGTTGCGCATCCTCTAGGAGATTAGCACCATCTAAAACGGTTCCTTTAGTTGGTTGGGGAACTTCCCCTTCCCGTGGGGGGGCAGGAATTACTGTTTGGGATTCATTAGGAATCAACACCTTTAAATCGGCGGCTTTGATTACTCTAGACAATCACCTCATCCTCCCCTCCCCGGGCAATAACAATTTCACCTGTTTCCTCTAGACGGCGGATGACAGCAACGATTTTTTGCTGGGTTTCTTCAATGTCTCGCAAACGTACAGGCCCCATGTAATCCATATCTTCTTTAAGCATTTCAGCTGCCCGCTTCGACATGTTTTTATAAATTCTAGAGGCCACATCTTCGCTCGCGGTCTTCAAGGCCATGGCTAAATCCTTAGAATCAACTTCTCGGAGAACCTTCTGGATAGAGCGATCATCAAGGGTGATAATGTCTTCAAAGACAAACATGCGTTTGCGAATTTCTTCCGCTAATTCTGGTTCTTCTTCTTCTAAAGAGTCGATAATTGTCTTTTCCGTTGTCCGATCCACCATATTCAAAATGTCAACAGCTGCATCAATACCACCGGCTGAGGTATAATCATCCACTGCAAAGGCAGAAAGACGCTTTTCTAAGGTGCTTTCAATCTCATATAAGACCTCAGGCGTGGTCCTATCTAATTTAGCTAAACGTTTTGCCACATCCACTTGCAACTCTGGAGGCAACGAGGATAAAATTAACCCGGCCTGCTCTGGATGGAGATAAGCCAAAATTAAGGCAATTGTTTGGGGATGCTCATTTTGAATAAAGTTTAGTAGTTGACTAGGATCCGTCTTACGTGCAAAATCAAAGGGGCGTACCTGTAAAGAAGCAGTTAGACGATTAATAATATCCTCCGCCTTAGAGGGACCTAAGGCTTTTTCTAATAGTTCTCTAGCGTAGTCGATACCACCATGTTCTAAGTATTCTCGAGCCATCAATAGATCGTGGAACTCTTCTAGAACGCTATCTCGAACTTCCGGTTGAATTTTTCTTAGACCGGCGATCTCTAAAGTGAGATCCTCTATTTCTTCTTCCCGGAGATGTCTAAATACCTCCGCGGAAAGCTCAGGTCCTAAACTAACCAACAAAACGGCGGCTTTTTGTTTTCCACTCATTTTTTGGGATCTCATCTAAACTCCCCCTACTCATCTGCCAACCAGGTTCTCATTAAGAGTGCCAGTTCGTCGGGTTTTTCCTTAGCTAGCTTTTGGATGTTTTTTCTAATTCCAGCCATCTCTAGTTCTTCTGGGGTTAGCTCTCTTGCAGGCAATTCGTCATCGTCACCCACGATAATATCTAAACCGGCTGCCAAAGGAACTTCTTCTTCTTTGCTGGCACGCTGTCTCCACACAATAAAGGCAAAAATAACTACAACTAAAAGCACAATTAGGACTAACACCCAAACTAGAGGTACTCCTGCAGTGACATCAGTTACGAAAGAATCAGTTAAGAATGGACTGGTTTCAAAGGGCACACTCGTGACATAAATACTATCACCTCGGGCCAGTTTCAGACCGGTTGCCCTACTTACAGACTCTTCCACAGAAGATAATTGGGCAGGGGTGAGATCGCCGTTTATCCATACAGAGACACTCAGATTGGTCACTTGTCCCGGCAAGCTTAGGGAGCGTGTTTCTGTACGATTTAACTCATAATTCGTCGTCCCCTCAGAACGCTGCCACTCAGTTGTACCAGTGCCCTGATCCCCAAAGACATAACCAGGCACGTTCGCATCAACCCCTGGTACTCCCCCAGCACCAGTAGAAGTACCCCGATAAGTTTCTTCATAACTTTGGGTACTCCTTACCAACCCCTCACCTCGGTTTATGGGGGTGTAGACTTCACTATATTCTTCCATTTGGGCAAAGTCCAAATTGGCATTTACTCTAGCCACCACATTGCCAAAACCATAAATTCGCTCTAACATGGCCACAATGCTAGTTTCTAGTTGCTGTTCGTATAACCATTGCAACTCAAAACGGTCTGCCACATTATGACCGCCAAATTCGGAGAGTCCAGGGGCGTTTAAGACAGTACCCCTTGTATCAACTATAGTAACATTGTCCGGTGATAGACCTTCCACACTACTAGACACTAAATTAGCAATAGCCCTTACCTGACTTTTGTTCAGCTGGGCACCTGGTCTAAGCTGTAATAATACAGAGGCTGTGGCCGCTTGACTTTCTTGAATGAACAAAGAACGCTTTGGCAAAACAATATGAATGCGAGCATCGGCCACCTCATTGATTTGACGAATAGTACGAGTTAACTCACCCTGTAACGCCCACTGAAAACGCAATTGGCGATCCGCTTCCGTTTCCCCAAGTCGGGTGGAGTTGAAGATCTCAAAGCCCACTATTCCCCCTGTTGGCAGACCAGATGTGGCTAGTGCAATGCGAGTTTCAAACACTTGATCTTCAGGAACTAAAATAGTAGTACCATTGTCCGCTAGGCGATAGGGGGTACCCCGATCTTGGAGGGCATTAACTACTGCACCAGCATCTTCCGGCCCTAGACCGGAAAAAAGAACTTGATAATCAGTGCGAGAAAATAGGGCTAGAAGCACTAATGAAATAAAAATACCTAGGACAAATATGCCCACCCCAATTTGCATTGGGCGCGATAATTTCCCCCAGGTCCCTTTGATTGACTCCAGCATGTTATTCACCGCTTCACCCACCTAGCTAAACTTGCATTCGCATTATTTCCTGATACGATTCTAACAGCTTTGTTCTAATGGCCATGGTCAACTGTAAAGCCAGATTAGCTTTTTCCGCAATAATCATGGCATCATGAAACTCTATATCGCCTGCAATCAAGCGTTCAAAGGCAATGTCACTCTGCTTCTGCAGACTATTCACTTCCTGCAAGGCCTCTTTAAGATAACTTTGGAAATCTTGCTCCGGTTTAACCGGCTGACCTAACCTTTTTGCGGATAAATTCATTGGTAAAGAGTTGAATTGAACTTTCAAATCACTACTCCTCTCTAGCTTGTCCTAGCTACCGACCAATTTCCAAAGCTTTCTGTGCCATGGATTTAGCGGAATTAACCGCGGCAATATTGGCCTCATACGCCCGGGTGGCCGTGATTAGATCTACCATTTCTTTTACTACGTGAATATTTGGTTTCGCTACATAGCCATCTGCATCCGCATCAGGATGTTGGGGATCATAAACCATCCGTGGTGGAGACGGATCACTGACTACACCTACCACTTGAACACCTTTACTTTGAGCACCTCGTTGGAGAGGGCTTCTGGCACCGTGCATTCTTTGATCTAAGATGGGAGCAAAGACCGGAACCTGTCTTCGATAAGGTCCCCCATCGGCAGAACGGGTAGTTTCGGCGTTAGCAATATTATTAGCAATGGTGTCTTGCCTGAGTCTTTCAGCGGTTAGGCCTGAAGAGGCAATGTGCAAAACTTTAAAGACACTCATAACCTACCTTCTCCCTTCCCCAATTACGGATCTAATTTGACCTAGTTTACGGCTTACAGCATCAATTAAAGACTCATAATAGAGCTGGTTCTCCAACAGTAACACACGTTCCCGATCAGGGTCCACGTTATTACCATCATTACGCATTGTGGTACTTTGATCTTGCACCACGTTAAATGGGGAGCTCTCCACAACAACACCAGGTAAATGCCTAGCATTGGTTCTAGATAACCTAGTAGCGCTGGCCCTTTGTAGCTCCCTAGGAAATGTATTTAATGGTTGGACATCGGAACGTTTAAAACCAGGTGTATTAACATTAGCCAAGTTATTACTAAGTACCGTTTGGCGCAAAGAAGCTCGGTCTAGACCCACTCCTAGCTTGTTCACCGTTTTAAACACAACCCCACCTCCTCCTAGCCACTTTTTCCCTCAGAATATGTAAAAATTCGCCAAAAACCATCAAAATCCTTCTTCTGTGAATAAACATAACTAAAAAAGAGGAGCAGTAACAACTACCCCTCCCCCATAGAACAGTATATTCGTGATTAAAAACGAGAATCCTCTTGTCTATAGTATTTTATAGAAAAAAATAGATTTACAGGATATAACGGGAAAGATCTCGATCCTGAGAAATTTGGGCCAGTTTTTCCTGGACATAGGCTCCGTCAATTACTACCTTTCTGGAAAAGGCCGCTCCCTCATAACTAACATCCTCTAACAGACGCTCCATAATGGTATGCAACCTTCGAGCACCTATGTTCTCAGTAGTTCTATTCACTTCTTCGGCGATTTCGGCAATAGCCAAAATTCCTTCCTCGGTGAATTCTAACTCTACCCCTTCGGTTTTCAATAAAGCTGCATATTGCTTGGTCAAGGAGTTTCTTGGTTCCGCTAAGATACGAGCGAACTCCTCAGCACGAAGGCTTTCTAAATTGACGCGAATGGGAAAACGTCCTTGTAACTCTGGGATTAAATCAGCAGGTTTAGACACATGGAAAGCTCCTGCAGCAATAAAAAGAATGAAATCAGTGCGAACTGGACCTGCCTTAGTCAACACGGTGGAACCCTCAATGATAGGAAGGATATCACGTTGGACTCCCTCCCTAGAAATATCAGGACCACTTTGATCACGGCCTGCAATTTTATCAATCTCATCGATAAAAACAATTCCCGATTCTTCAACTAAGCGAACTGTTTCCGCCATTATGGCATCCATATCCAGTAGTTTTGTCGCCTCTTCTTGAAGCAAGATAGTTCGGGCTTCTCGCACCGTAACTTTTCGCCTTTGAGTCTTTTTTGGCATTAGATCGCCGAGCATTTCTTTAAACTGCGTACCTAAGTCATCTAAACCCATACCAGGCATCATATCCCATAAATTAGAGTAGGGTTTTTCCATTTCAACTTCTACAACTTCATCTTCTAGTTCTCCAAGTCGCAATAACTGCCGAGTCTGTTTGCGCCTAGTCTCTAACTCTGGGTCAACGGACGGTTCTTTAGGGGATGTGTGGGGCTGCTGGGCTAATCCCCAAAACAATTCCATGGGATTTAAAGAACTGGTTTGCACAGGACTTGGCACCAACAGTTCAACTAATCGATTTTCCACCTGCACCTCTGCCCTTTGCTCCACCTCTTGCATCTTCTCCGCCTTGACCATACGTAAAGCCACATCCACCAATTCTCGGATAATTGAATCAACATCACGACCCACATACCCTACTTCGGTGAATTTGGTCGCTTCTACCTTCACAAAAGGGGCGTTGGCTAGGCGAGCTAACCTTCTGGCTATTTCTGTTTTCCCCACACCTGTGGGACCAATCATTAGGATGTTTTTAGGAAGGATTTCTTCCCGCAATTCTTCAGGTAACTGTCGTCGCCGATAACGATTGCGTAAAGCAATGGCAACCGCTCGTTTGGCCTCATTTTGACCTATGATATAACGATCTAACTCGGAAACAATCTCCGGTGGTGTTAATTCCACAACAAGGCCCCCAATCTTAATCTTTCAATTCTACGATGGAAATACGATTATTAGTAAAGACGCAAATATCAGCGGTAATACGCATGGCTTCTAAGGCAATCTCTCGAGCGCTAAGGGGAGAGTGTTCCAAAAGGGCCAATCCCGCGGCCATGGCGTAAGAACCTCCAGATCCAATTGCCAGCACTCCCCCATCAGGCTCAATAATATCTCCAGACCCGGAGATCACAAGAGTAGTCTGGCGATCTGCCACTAACAACAGAGCTTCGAGTTTGCGTAAATAACGATCTGTTCTCCACTCTTGACCTAATTCCACTGCAGCCCGCACCAACTGATTAGAATGATCCTTGAGCTTTTTCTCGAATTTTTCAAAAAGGGTGATGGCGTCCGCCGCGGAACCAGCAAAACCTGCGAGGATGTTTCCATCTGAAAGGGTTCTCACTTTAGTCGCTCCATGCTTTATTACAGTCTTTTCGCCTAAGGTAACCTGACCATCCCCGGCTAAGGCTACTTGCCCATCTTTCCGTACTGCGATAATGGTTGTTGCTCGAATATCCATTGCAAATTCTTCCTTTCACGCCCGGGGATGGGCCCGGTTATAAACTGATTTGAGATGACTAGTACTCACCTTTGTATAAATTTGAGTAGTGGACAAACTGGAATGCCCCAAAAGTTCTTGAATAGAGCGTAAGTCTGCTCCATTATCTAACAAATGGGTGGCAAAAGTATGCCGAAAAGTATGAGGTGAGATGTTTTTGTGAATCTGCAAATGGGAAGTGTATTGACTCAAGATATACTGGACTCCTCGAGCTGTCAAACGCTCACCGCGAGCATTGACAAACAAAGCCTTTTCATCCCCTTGAACAAGTTGAGGGCGATAATTCTGGTAATACTCCTCGATACTGTCTAAGGCATAATCTCCTAGAGGGACAATCCGTTCTTTGCTTCCTTTCCCTAATACGCGCAGAAAACCAGTGCTTGGGTCTAAATCCTGAACATCTAGCCCTACTAATTCTGCAACGCGAATCCCGGAAGCATAAAGTACCTCAAAAATGGCGCGATTACGGGATTGAAGAGCCGGTGACTGTCCTGGGACATTTTCAGAGAAAAAACTATGAATTTCATCCATAGTCAAAACTTCTGGTATGGATTTTTGCTGTTTTGGGGTACGAACACTCAGGGCAAAGTCATACTCAATAAGATTGTTTCGATACAAGTACTCACTAAAACCACGAATACTAGCAAGTCTCCTAGCCAAGCTAGATCGGGCATAACCTTCTCGAGTTAGAAAAGCTAAATAATCACGGACTAAATATTTATCAATTTCCTTAAGATGGGGTTCCTTTCCCAAGAGAACCATTTGATCCCAGGCAAAATCCAAAAAATGCTTCAAATCATTTTCATAGGAAGCGATGGTGGTCGGTGCCAGATTACGCTGTGCTCTTAGGTAGCTAAGATAACTTACCAACTCTTCCATCCTAATTCCTCCTTAAAGGGCGGACCAAAACTTTTCCAAAACCTCAATAGACCTCTGGCTGTAGGCCAATTTTCGTTCTTGCTTTCCACGTACAGGTGGATCAAGAGTGGGCAAAATGCCAAAATTGGCGTTCATGGGTTGAAAAAATCCCGGATCCGCAGTGGAAATATAATTGGCCAAGCTGCCTAAAATGGTCTCCCGGGGTAAAATCAGAGGTTGTTGATCCTGAAGCACTCTAACCGCATTAATGCCCGCCAATAATCCTGAGGCGGTGCTTTCCACATATCCTTCTACCCCCGTAATTTGACCTGCCAAAAAAAGCTGGGGATGATCTCGGAATTGGAATCCAGGACTTAAAACCCGTGGAGAGTTTATGAAGGTGTTACGGTGCATCACTCCGTAGCGGACGAATTCACAATTGCGGAGGGCAGGAATTAGTTGGAAAACACGTTTTTGCTCACCCCATTTCAGGCGAGTTTGACAGCCAACTAAATTAAACAAGGTGGCTTCGGTGTTTTCCTTTCTTAATTGCAAAACTGCATAGGGACGGCGACCATCCTTGTCCACTAAGCCTACTGGACGAAATGGGCCGTACCGCAGGGCATCTTCACCCCTTTTGGCCATCACCTCAAGGGGAAGACAACCTTCAAAAACCGCCAAAGCGTCGTCAGTCAGCTCACTACTATGCAAGGGTGCCTGCTCCGCGGTTATGAGGGCTTGACGAAACTCTAGATACTCCTCCTTAGTAAGGGGACAGTTGAAGTAATCTGCGGTGCCCCTTCCATAGCGGGCTGCCCAAAATCCTTCGTCGTAATCAATACTCTCCCCTAAAACAATGGGAGCAGCAGCATCGTAGAAATAGAGGTTTTCACTGGCGGTCAATTCTTGCAAGACACTGGCCATAGCGGGACTAGAAAGGGGTCCAGTAGCAATTACCACTATTCCTTCTGGTAATTCCCGGCATTCTTCCCGCACCACCTCAATTAAGGGATGTGCGTAAAGGCGTTTGGTAACCATCTGGGCGAAAAGGCTCCGATCCACTGCTAGGGCTCCCCCTGCTGGGACACTAGTCTCTTTCGCAACCTCCAGCAGCAAGGAATTTAGAATCTGTAATTCTTTTTTCAAAAGACCACCTGCTGTAGTCTCTAAACGGGATCCAAGGGAATTAGAGCAGACCAATTCTGCAAAATCCCCTGTTTCGTGCGCTGGTGTGGGAAGTTGAGGTCGCATCTCATATAATCTTACCTTTACTCCCCGTTGCGCGATCTGCCAGGCCGCCTCACTTCCAGCTAGGCCAGCCCCAATTACAGAAATAGTGCCCATTAGCCTTCACCCCCAGGACATTCTTTGTTTACACAGACTGGTTTGCTCCCTTCCTTGCGCACAACTAAATGTTCACCACAGTGGGGACACAACTCAGCGACTGGTCGTTGCCAAGAAGTATAGGTACAATCAGGATAATTACTACAACCATAAAAGTAGCGACCTTGGCGAGTTCTTCTTCCCACCAATTGACCAGTAGGACGCCCCTCTCGCTTACAAATGGCACATTCTACACCGATTTCATTTAAGATCGGTTTGGTGTTTTTGCACTCAGGGTAACCAGGGCAAGCCAGAAACTTGCCGAAACGTCCCATTTTATAAACCATATTCTGTCCGCACTTTTCACAAATTACATCACTTACTTCGTCTTTAACTTCAATTTTTTCCAGTTCCTCGTGGGCCCGTTGAAGGTCTTCTTGGAAAGGACCATAAAACTCGCGGATTACATCCTGCCAAACTAGTTCCCCTTCTTCGATATGGTCAAGTTGAGTTTCCATGCGAGCAGTGAAGCCCACATCGAGAAGTTGCTTAAAGTTCTCTTGCAACAAATCAACTACGATAATTCCTAGCTCGGTGGGGCGAAAACGTTTTTCTTCAGTATAAACATAACCTCGAGCAGTAATTGTTTCAATAATTGGTGCATAAGTGCTAGGACGCCCAATACCTTCTTCTTCTAAAGTCTTAACTAGCATAGCTTCAGTAAAGCGGGCTGGTGGTTGGGTAAAATGCTGCTGCAAATTCAGATCCTGGAGTTGAACCTCCTCATCCACTTCTAGGGGTGGAAGTAAACGATCTTCCGAGTCCTTTTTGCTGCTATTTGTGTCGCTACCTTCTTGATAGAGCTTTAAAAAGCCAGGGAACTTCAACTGAGATCCGGAGGCTCGAAATATATAATCATCCACTGCCAGATCTACCCGCATAGCATCGAACACTGCAGAACTCATCTGACTTGCCACAAAACGATCCCAAATTAGTTTATAAAGGCGATATTGATCCCTAGATAAATACTGTTTTATCTCATCAGGATGACGTAAGACAGAGGTGGGTCTGATCGCCTCATGGGCCTCTTGGGCTCCCTTCTTGGAAGCATATTGTCTGGCACGAGGGGGTAAATAAGGGGCACCATAGCTATCCTTAATGAACCCGCGCACCTCTGAAATAGCCTCTTGCGAAACCCGGGTCGCATCAGTACGCATATAAGTGATTAAGCCTAAGGTCCCGGCTTTACCTAAAGGTAGACCTTCGTACAATTGCTGGGCTAGGCGCATAGTTTTTCTTGCGGGGAAATTCAACTTCCGTGCCGCTTCTTGTTGTATTGTACTGGTTGTAAAGGGCGGAGCCGGATTACGTCGCCGCTCTCGCTTTTGCACATCCACAACCTGCCAAGCTTTCCCTTGTACATCCGCCTCAACTTGTTTGGCAGCATCTTCATTAGGTAGTTCGAGTTTTTTACCATTTTTGTGGTGTAACTTTGCTTCAAACTGTTCCTTTTTCTCTGTTTCCAAAAAAGCGGTTACGCTCCAGTACTCTTCTTCCACGAACGCTTCAATTTCCCGTTCTCTGTCCACAATTAATTTGACCGCGACAGACTGAACCCGACCAGCACTTAGACCGGGTTTCACCTTCGCCCACAATAAAGGAGACAATTCATAACCTACCACCCGATCTAAAACCCGCCTAGCCTGTTGGGCATCTACTAGAGGTTGGGCAATGGAACGGGGTTCTTTAATAGAGCTACGAACCGCATCCTTAGTAATCTCTCGAAAATCAATCCGACAATTTTTCTCGTCAATATTAAGGGCATGGGCCAAGTGCCAAGCAATAGCCTCTCCCTCTCGATCCGGGTCAGTAGCTAAAAGAACCCGATCTGC
>JAAZLB010000342.1 GCA_012799535.1 Bacillota bacterium
AAAAACGCTTGAACTTTTAACTCTGCAAACACCATACCACCGACCTTTCCATAATTTGGGCATATAACCTATTGACAATTACGCACTAATGAGATAGTGTGTATATAAACATACACACTTTGTCGTTCTAAGCTTTTTAAAAATGAGGGATGAATATGTGGAAGAAAACCTGGACTCTATTTCAATTTGGCGCTGTTCAAAAGGTACCGGGAGTGCTTGGAACAGCCATCTACTTTGCGATTTTAGGTGGGCTTGCTGGTACACTTTTTTCTAACGGAGCCTTGTTTGGAAAACTAGTCGTGAACCTAATCTTCATTGTGGCACTGAATGATTTGGGAACCTTGGTCTCTTTCATTTCCAGAGAAAACACCAGCACCTCCTATTATTCTGGTGATGTTATCGCTGTACATCACCCACTGCACCTAAGGTTACCCATTAACCATACTACTCTTTCTCTCAACAGGATCATCCATTTACTCACGAACATGCTAATCATGGGCTTGGCCTTCTTCTTCACCTTCACTACAGTTGCATTCAGATGGGGACTGGCTGTGAATCTTTCCCAGTTTACCGCCTTTTATCTTTTTTGGCTAAGCTATTCCTGGCTAATGTGTGTGCTGGTACAGATTAATGGTGGTGTAAATGGCACTTCGAAAAAGCGTCAGTTGACATATTCTGTACCGCTTCTAATTTTCGCCATATTGTGTTCGCTAGCACTGCCCACAAGTGTAGCTTCTTGGTCGCTAAATTTACAGGCTTTAGAACTGGTTATACCATCTTTATTTATGATCTCACTGGGGGTGGTTTTGTGCATATTCCGTTCAAAATCTCTGTAGATCATCCTGAGCCTTTGTATCACCAAATTAAGACACAACTTAAGGAATTCATTGTAAGTGGATACTTGCCCCCAGATACCCAGCTTCCCTCCCTGAGAAAACTAGCCAAGCAGCTCGAATGCAGCGTGATTACAATACGCCGAGTCTATGATGACCTCGAACAAGAAGGTCTATTGTCTAGCAAACAAGGAAAAGGGACCTTTGTCAATCCAGAACTCACAGTGGAAAGAGAAGAATATACTTACGATACCATTAAAACCGCGCTGGATAACGTAATTGCCCAGTGTATACGTATGAATCTATCTAAAGATGAGACCAGTCGCATATTCAACGAAGTTTTGGCACACCATTTTGATCACTAATTTGAAGGAAGGAGAACCTATCTATGGGTTTATCTATTACACTGAAACCCAGTCCAGGCACTAATTTTAGGCTAAATTTTCCTAACGAGTGCGTTACTGCCGTGATCTGTCCTAATGAGTCAGAAACGAAAGAAATCATGGATGCTATTGCAGGATCCGCGCCTCTGAAGGGAGGTGAAATCCGCTTTCGTGATCACCAGGAATCCATGAGAAATCCTGATTTTATAAAACATGTTGGTTATGTTCCGAGACAGCCAGAAACTATCGCTTTTTGGACCATCGAACGCATGGCTCAGTTTTTGGCAACTTGGTATGACTCATGGAACTGGGATGATTTCCATCTAACTCTCGAGCGTTTTTCCATTAAGGCAAAACACCCCATCAAAAGCCTTTCTACTGGGAGACTACGTCTCTTATGGTTCGCCTACGCCACCGCTTATGATCCTGACATTTTGCTCCTTGATAGTCCTACCAAGGATCTAGACTCTATTCTCTGGGGGGCGTTGCGTACTGAACTTTTGCGCTTCATGGAAAGACCAAACAAAATTGCCATCATTACGGATAGAGACTTTGGTGAAGTTCAGCGTCTAGCTGACATAATCACATTCATCAATGATCATAAGGTCCTTGGTTCGTATGAAAAGGATTCCCTTTTTGATCAGTGGAAAACTCTGTGGCTTGATAAACAACCGCCCCACAACTTACCGGGAATGATCTCAACAGCCCAAAATGATCCTACACAAATCTTTACATCATCTTTCCAAGAAACTAAGAACGCGTTAGAAAAATTGGATATAGACATCCTCTCTGGTTCAAGCATGTCTCTTGAAGAGATTTATATCTATCTGCGGGATGAAAGGAGCAGTACCCATGCTGGATAAAGAACCCATGTTGTCAGTGGTAGGTTTGGAAAAAACCTATCAAGCCAAGAACAAGCCCCCCATTCGTGCCGTAAACAACATCTCTTTTCAGGTGAAGAAAGGAACCATCGTTGGGATTTTGGGTCCTAATGGTGCAGGTAAAACTACAACTATTAAGATGTTGTGTGGCTTAATCCTTCCCGATGCCGGCGCAATCACAATCAACGGGCATGACTTAGCCGTAGAACGCTCTAGCGCCCTCCGTTCCGTTAGTGCTGTTTTAGATGGAAATCGCAATATTTACTGGCGCCTTACGGTCAGAGAAAACCTCGCTTTTTTTGCTGCACTCAAACAGCGAAAAACTGCCCAAATCTCCGAGGACATTGAGTATTACCTCGAGTTTTTCAATCTCAAGGAAAAACGAAACGAAGAGGCCCGCAAACTATCTCGCGGTATGCAACAAAAGCTTGCCATCGCCGTAGCCATGATTGCCGAAAGTGACATTTTGCTCCTCGACGAACCCACTTTGGGATTAGATGTCACTTCTACCCATGAAATTCGTGAATTACTAAGAACGCTAGTTGATGAAAAGCACAAGACTGTACTACTGTCCACCCACGACATGCATCTGGTGGAGAATGTGTGTGACGAGGTGATTATCATCAATCAAGGACGTGTAGTTGTTCAAGATAGTGTTTCTAACCTCAAGGGCATTTTCCAGACCAAGCCCTATCGTATTCTTATTGAGGGCACCCTCAGTGATAGTCAGATACTAGAATTGAGCCACATCCCCAACCTGTCCATAGAGGTCTTGGACACAGGTTCAACACTGCTCACCGCTCTACTGGAAGAAAAGTCCGAGCTGTACCCGATTCTTAACATTCTTGAGCAAGAGGAGTCACCGGTTGAATCGATTGAAAAGATCACACCTAATTTTGAAGAGATCTTTTTGGCGATTCTGCAGAAAGGAGCGTAGGGTCCATGAACCGTTTAGCATTGTTTAAAGCGTATCTAGTAAAGGAGTTTGCTATTTTCCGCCGCTATCTGCCTAACACAATTGGTGGAATCGTCACCTTTTATGTGATTTTCCTGTTGATTTTCTTGGGCTATACAGGTATTGCTGGCGGGAGCCCCAACTACGGAGACATGGTAGAAGACCTTATTGTGGGGTTTGTTCTTTGGTCACTTATTCTCATGTCCTACCAAAATATTGCCTTTACAATCAAAGATGAAGCACAAGAAGGTACACTAGAACAATTATATATGTCCCCCTATAACTTCGGTTGGATTATCACATCCCACGTCAGTGCCCGCCTGATCATCAATTTTGTGATTATCGCGGTAATCTTGACCTTAATCATGCTTACCACTGGAAACTGGTTAAATATTAATCTCTTGTCAATTATCCCCCTAACCGTTTTCACCCTTATGGGAGTTTTAGGGGTGGGCTTTGCAGTGGGAGGAATCACCCTTCTCTACAAACGCATTGATTCCTATCTGCAAATCCTACAGTTTGCCATGGTAGGCCTTGTAGCAGCACCCTCAGAAAGTGTAATCTGGTTACGCTTTCTTCCAGCCTCTTGGGGCTCTACTCTGATCAGACGGGTCATGGTTCAAGGTGCATCAATCATGGACTTTTCCTTTGGCGAACTCTCCCTACTCATACTGATTGGATGCTTTTATCTGGCAGTTGGCTATGGAATCTACAAAAAGGCAGAGCAAAAAGCTATGAAACAAGGCATCTTAGGGCACTACTAGCACAGGTAAGGGGCCAAATAAGGGTTAAAAACGGAACCACTAGCACAATGTTAGTGGTTTTGTCCATTCTTTACCAAAAGTCCCAGCCCTGCTAATCCTAGGAAATCTCTGTCGATCATGCCTAACAACTCTCTAGATTCATCCTTATTCAAACGAAACAACCTTCCCCCTTTTGATCACGGTTTCAACCAAATTCACACCGAAGAAGTAAGGGATCTTTCTATAATTCTCCACATCAAAAATAACTAAATCCGCTTGCTTACCCACCTCGATGCTACCTAGTCGATCCTGTCTATCTAAAGCGTAAGCGGCATTAATTGTTACTGCATGAAACACTTCTTCTGGTGTCATGGCCATATACAAACAAGCAATGGACATGGCTAATGCTAGATTTGCTGTGGGACAAGAGCCTGGATTAAAATCTGTGGCCAAAGCCAAGGGAAGTCCCGCATCAAGCATCTTTCTGGCTGGAGCGTAGGGTTTGCGTAAAGAAAAGGCGGTGGACGGTAGTAGAGTTGGAATCACATCGCTTTGCGCCAAGGCCCTAATTCCTTCATCCGAAATCATGAGCAAATGATCTGCACTAGCAGTTC
>JAAZLB010000343.1 GCA_012799535.1 Bacillota bacterium
ATCCGGACTCTCCTACGATGCCGATGGTGCCTCCTCTATCCAGATCGAAGCTGATGCCATCAACAGCTGGAATCACTCCGTCATCTGTATAAAAATAAGTTTTGAGGTCTCTAACTGACAACAGTTTTTCTGGCACACTTATCCCTTCCTCTCTCGACTCTCAATCCTTTAGAATAACCACATTGCTAATAGGGGTATTACAGCCTTTAACGTAAATAGGCGACTAAACTGAAGGGTCGAAACATAAAGCGGATCGCGATTGTATTCCATGGCCAGCACAGGCATACTGGAAAACCCTACTGGGGCACAAGCCAATGCACAAGTTACCCAATCCCAGCCAGTAAGTTTTTTCACTAAATAAGTTAAGGTTAACGCACTAATCGTTGATAACGAAAGAACCAAAACAATAGTTGGGAACAGCTCCGGTGAAAATATGGCCCTAGCCGTAGCTGGCGTAATACTGTCCCCTATGGTGATACCCACTCCCACTAGAACTATACTCAACAGTGGTGGCCAGTTAACGCGTATATCGAGACCCACCAGGAGATTGAGAACCCCCATAGTTAACAACGCTCCGAGCATTCCACCAGCCGGAACACGCCAACGTACAAGCAACATTCCGCCCACAACGGATAGTAAAAATGCAAGACCAATCCGTGGTAAGCTTGAACGAATATGCTTTTCTTCGTCGGTTGTGGCAATTTCCATTTCAGATACCCAACCGTTTTTCATTAGTTTATTTAATGCAAGAGGATACAAGGTCATGAATACAATTACCCGCAAGGTTTGCAAGAGAGCCACACTCAAAACATCTGCCCCGATCTCCATGGCCACAATGACCATCTCCGTTATGCCTCCAGCACTAACAGCAAGAAATGCCGTACTGTAGTTTAAAGCGGTTAGGGATGAGGTTAGCCAACCGGCCAAGAAATTGAAACTGAGATACCACACCGGTACTAATATGGTCGGCACAAGAAAACCTCGCATATCTTCCACTGAATCCCTGGTTAAGGTGGATCCCATATAAAAGCCCAGCAAGATCTGAGTAAGTTTCGAAAACCAAGAGGGAGATGCAGGTATATCCAGACCAATCCCCCTAATAATCCCAATTACTAATAAACTCCCTAATAGGGCCGGACTTGGTATCCTAGCGCGTTTAAATAATATCCAACCAACAGTACCTAAAAGACAGAGTATTGAGAGATCCACAATGACCACTTAATTCGTTCCTCTCAATCTGGGATCTAATATGTCGCGGAGCCCATCGCCAAGAACGCTAAAGCCCAGTACTGCGAAGGCAATAGCAAAGCTAGGAATGAACACAAGAGAAGGTCTCAAGAACATATATCCCCGTGCCTCGTTCACCATCATTCCCCAACTGGGCGTTGGAGGTTGTACTCCTAGTCCCAAGAAGCTCAAACTTGCTTCCACCAAGATGGCCCCAGCGATACCCATGGTTAAATTCACCATAATGGGGGCGAAGGAGTTAGGAAGAATGTACTTCCACAAAATCCTGCGATCTTTAATTCCTATGGCTTGAGCAGCGGTCACGTATTCTTGTTCCTTAAGTGTCAACGCTAGACTCCTGGACAACCTAGCGGTGCCTGCCCAACGAACAATTGCAATGGAGAACAATAACGACCATAGACTGGGCTTCAAACTGCTAACTGTAGCCATTGTCAGCAAAAACGACGGAAAGGCCATGACTATGTCCGTAAAGCGCATAACAGCCATGTCCAAGGCACCACCATAATATCCGGAAGGAATCCCTAATAGTAAGCCAATAGCGGTTGCAAAAGCTACAGATGTAAAGCCAATTAATAAAGAAATGCGCGAACCATAGACTACCCTACTGAGCACATCCCGGCCTAGGTGGTCTGTACCCAGTAAAAACTTGGGGTTTTCAAAGGGTCTATACGGTATTCCGTATTGCAGACCATCTTCATGTTGTATAGCAGGATCATGTGGAGCTATCCATGGTGCAAAAATCGCCATCAGAATCATAACAAAAACCATGATAAAGCCAATAATTGTGGATTTGCTCCTTCGAGCTCTTCGACCAAGCTCAGTCATAGAGCGGACAAAAGGCAAAACTTCATTCCTCACTTCTATAGACTCAACGGCCATAATCTAATCCCCCGCTTCCCATGTTAATCCCTAAATCAGTCGTAACGTATTCGAGGATCCATAAATCCGTAGCTAATATCTACAAGAATATTAATCACAACAACAACCAAAGCTGAAAGCAAAACTGTAGCTTGTACAACGGGAAAATCTCTAGCGCCAATAGCTTCTACAGACACTTTCCCAATCCCCGGCCAGGAGAAGATACTCTCAATTACAACTGATCCACTTAAGAGACCACTGATTTGACCACCCATTACAGTAATGACAGGAATCAACGTATTTTTTAACGCATGTCGTCCTACAACAATCCTGTCCTTGAGACCCTTGGCCCGAGCGGTGCGTACGTAATCCTGCCTTAACACCTCTAACATCCCTGAACGGGTAATCCGTGCTAGCATGGCAGTGGGACGAACACCCAAAGTAACTGCGGGTAAAATAAGATGTTTTAGGGTGCCGTAACCTGCCAAAGGAAGAACTGGGTAACGGAATCCAAAAATATAAAGTAAAAGTAGACCAACAACGAAGGGCGGTACACAAATACCCAACATGGCAACGAACATGCTACCCGTATCTACCCAAGTATTATGACGCACCGCCGCATATGCCCCTAAAGGAATACCCAAGACTATAGAAATAATGTAAGCTGCGGCCCCAACTTGGACAGTTGCTTTAAAACCCGATTTCACCATATCTTTCACTGGTCGATTAGTTTGATATGATTTACCGAAATTTCCTTTCATGGCGTTACCAACAAATCTAAAATACTGAATGTGGAGTGGATCATCTAGACCCATTTCCTTGCGGAGCATCTCAACAGTCTGCTGGTCTAAACGATCACCCATTAACACCGCCATCGGATCACCGGGAAGCACATACATTAAAATGAAGGCCACAATAGTAATACCAATAATGGTTGGCACTGCAATGAGCAATCGTTTGATAAGATACTTTTGCACGTGGCTCAAGCCTCCTGTATTTATTGGGACGAGCACAACGTGCTCGCCCCTGTCAACATCGTTACTTTATTTGTCAAACCAAGCACCGGTAATACGTAAACCTGGTCTAGTAGGCATCAATTCCAAGCCTTTGAGTTCTGGTTTAACCGCAATAACGGTATATGGGAAATAAATCGGTGCCCAAGGCGCCTCTTCCATCACAAGCTCAGCCGCTTGAACATAGATAGCGTTTCTCGCATCTTCATCAACTGTTGCTCGAGCCTTTTCAATTAGGGCGTCTAATTCTGGGTTCTTATAAGCAGCCCGATTCAATCCAGGAGTACGGCTTGAATGTAAGAAGTCGAAGAAGACCTCATCAGGATCGGCCATTTGCGAACCAACATTCATGTTACCAAAGGGGACTTTACCTTCATTCATCATAGCTGTATAGGTTGCAGGCTCTACAACTCGAACTTGTACATCAATGCCGACTTTGGCTAGGTCAGCTTGGACACCTTCAGAAGCTAATTTTTGAACTTCATTTGCTACAACCACTAATTCAGTACTAAAACCATCAGGATAACCAGCTTGGGCAAGAAGCTCCTTAGCTTTAGCCGGATCGTAACCATACCACTCTTTCAAGTCAAGACGTAGGGACATCGCCGAAGGAAGCGGAGTTTGGGCAGGTACACCTAATCCCCCGATCACGTTAGAAGCAATTCGCTCGCGGTTGATAGCCCAGTTAATAGCTTGGCGAACTTCCTTCTTGGAGAAGGGTTCGATGTTTGCATTAAGAGTTAAGACTTGAACTGTTGGTCCTGGCAAGAACTTGATGTGACTACGATAGCGGGGATCTGCTTCCAACGTATGCTTTGCTACCGGGGAAGACAATCCCATATAGTGTAATTGATCTGTCTGATAACGCATCAACTGTACGGAAGGGTCAACATTCATGTGTACAACTACATTATCCAAATAAGGCTTACCAGTTTGCCAAAAGTTCGGATTGCGATCCATCTTCAAATGTTGATTTGGGACGTATTCCACAAAGACAAAAGGACCAGTACCGATAGGACTTACCATTTCCATCTCGGCATTAACGCCTTCGTAGGCAACAATAGAAGAATATGTCGTGGCTAGCTTGCGGATAAAGGTTACGTCAACATCCACAAGATCAATTTGTACAGTGTAATCATCAATTATCTTGATGCCACTAATATGATCTACTTTACCATCTGCGAATTCCTCTTTGCCCGCTACAGAGTTCAGCAGGGCATAGCCAAGGGCCTTAGTCTTGGGATTAGAAAGACGTTCAAAGGAATACTTCACGTCCGCAGCAGTAAACTCGCGACCGTTGTGGAACTTCACGCCCTTACGTAGATGAAATGTGTAACTCTTACCATCTGCCGAAATATCCCAAGAAGTTGCCAAATTAGGAATTACATTACCATTTTCATCAAAAGTCGTAAGTTGGTCGAACATCATAATGCCAACGTTGATTCTTTGTACAGAGTGTGCGGAGTGGGGGTCAATACTTCCCACATCGCGGTCGAGGGCATAATAAAATGTGCCCCCATATTTAGGCTCGTTGGCACCAATGGCTGGTGTAAAGAGACCAACTAATAGCACAGTAACAATTACCAACAATAGGTTTTTTGTCTTAAAAGTTTTAGTCACTTTCATGCCTCCCATTAATTATTTTTCGACTTACAGTTCACATCTCGATCCCTTGTTATGAGCTCAACCTCCTCTCCGTAATTCATCCACAAACTTTACACTAGTTGATTTTCTATAAGCCCTGCTGCAGCACCAACGATAGTAGCAATACTACCTAAGTTCGATTTCGCGACAACAGGCGGATACGGACTAAGTTGGCTTATTCTTGCTTGTATCGGCTCAATCAAAAGATCCCCTGCTTCAGCAACACCCCCGCCAATCACAATTTTTTCCACATCCAAGACTGAACTTAGGTTGGCTAAGGTCATACCGAGAACTGCAATAGTATCATCAACCACTTCTCGGGCCTGGGGATCACCTAAAGAGGCAGCCTTGAAAACCGCTTCAGCGGTTATTTTCTGCAAATCACCCTCTGCTATATCCATTAGAATGCTGGGGCTACGGTGATTTTGCATAAGCGCTTGTGCTCTACGGGTAATCCCCGGAGCTGCTGCAAAACTCTCGAATTGGCCAAAGCCCTGGCTATCTTGGGAACTAATTGTTGAATCCAGCACCCAATAGCCCATTTCTCCTGCCGCTCCTCGAGCACCGCGATAAATCTCGCCATTAAGCAACAGTGCTGCTCCAATCCCCGTACCAATGGTAATAGCTATCCCGTTGCGGACATTGATCATGCTCCCCAGCAAGTGCTCTCCTCTTAAGAATGCATTCACATCATTATCCGCCCACACGGGCAAAGAAAAGGCTTCTTGAAGTTTTTTACCGAGGTCAAAGTCATGCCAACCTAAACCGGGAGCTAAGGTCACCCTTTGCCCAGTGCTATCGGTAACACCCGGTACCCCAAGACCAATACCGGTAAGTTGACCTCGTGCTAAGCCGGATTCCTCGAGCAATTCTCCAACTAGCCCAATCAAGCGAATCTCTGCCGGTTCGACACCTAGGGAAGCTATGTTCTTTTTGAGGACTATTTCACCGCGATTATCCATAATGGCTCCCAGCATATTGGTACCGCCTACGTCCACAGCTATAGTAAATCTGTCAAAACCGTTTCTTGTACCCAAAAGGGCAGAATTGAAAATTGCTACGTTGTTTTCCATCGTAAGTAAGCACCCTTTAACTAACTTTATTATTTGGGTTAAAAAAGTTATGTAATTCTTGTTTTCTACCCAGTTCTCGAAAACCCTCTTTTTTTATGATATTTTTAACTTATTTTGAGAAAATATCGGCACAATCGCCCATCTTTGCCGTTCTCACCGAGATTTTAGCGATAAAAAGTTTTTAAAAACACAATTTAGGAAGAAGTGGCAGGAATTTGTTAGTTGATGGTTAACTAAACATCCATAACACTTTTTTAGGTGAAAAAACAAACTCGGAGCCGAACTACCGAGTAATTCCCCTGAAATTGAAAAAGAAGACAAAGGTGGGATTTCGTATGTTTGCTGGTCTAAAAATTGTTGATTCGCATGCCCATTTCCCAATCACCGACGTTTCTATTAGGGATTCAATGGGCGTACCTAAGGAAGAACGGCGGATACCACTTCCACGAGAACCAAAGCCGTATGCGGGCCATGCGCCAAGACAGTGGAGTAAGGCTTGGGGTTTCCCCCCACATGAAAAAGGGACAGAGACCGACAAAGAACTAGCTCAACGTTGGATAACAGAATTAGATCGCTACGGCATTGATCGCATTGTTTGGACAACCGGTGGTGGTAATGACCGTTTGGCCAAGATCGTGCAAATGGCTCCCGACCGCTTCATTGGCTATGCACACCACTATCTATTCGCCCCAAACGCCGCCGAAGAACTGGAGCGAGCAATCGTTGATTTAGGTCTTAAAGGTTATAAAATGTTAGCCCCCACTTTAGAAAAACCGATTACTGACAAGTCAGCCTATCCAGTCTGGGAAGTTTGTGCCAAATACAATATCCCTGTTTTGATTCATTTCGGAATCTTAGGCGCCGCCGGTGGTACCGCATTCAACCAGAATATCAACCCCGAAA
>JAAZLB010000344.1 GCA_012799535.1 Bacillota bacterium
ACGGAGCTTAATTTATCCACCACAACTACTTTCAACCCTCTTAAACCTAGGCTATGGGCAAGGGGTAGACCGACACTGCCGGCACCAATGATTACCACATCATAATTTTTCACCTGTTTTCACCCCTTTGGTTAGCTAAAGCTTTCATGGGTATTTCTACCGCAAGGGGTCTTATGGTGGCTGGACGGATCTCTTCCCTTGGTACGCCCAGTTGGACCAAGACCCTGGGCAACAAATCTAGACAGGTTTTTCCGCCACAAGCCCCCATGGCCACTCGTGGCAGTTTCAATTGGTTCAGGTCCCTAACTTGATTTTCCTCAACAAACTGTCTAATCTCACCTAGACTAATTCGCTCACAACGACAGACGATAGCATTGTCAGGAAGATGTTCAAAATCTGTGTCAGATAAGGGTGTGGTGATCTGTTCATCCTGCACTAGAATGCCTACTACATCTTTGGCTATGTTTTCTCTGACCTTTAGGGTGAAAAGATGGGTGCGATGCTTTTTATTGAAGCGACTGTTTTTGATAATACCATGGCCGAGGGAATTACCTTCACAATCTCGTAAAACTAATTCATCTCCAGTCTGGTAATTGTGATCAAACTCGTGGGGGAGAATGATTTCAGCCCATCCTGGCTCCTTAGTCTTCCGTACAAGGGTAATCGCTAACCCAGGACAGATTAAAACGCACTGAGCACATCCGATGCACTTGCCCGCGAAATGGGGGAGATCCATAATTGTGCCATGCTCGCCCCTCAGTTGAATGGAATCATAGGCACAAACAGTAGTACAGGGATTACAGGGAATCTCTTGATAGCAATGGAGTACCGGTTCCCACCCATCTTCCTTAGGAAGTGTATGGGTACGGACAAAGGTTTTCCCTGGTAGGCTTTTCAACACTTCAGCTTTTTTTAACCATTCTTGGGGAACTTCCACTTCTTCACCTAAGATCCTAGCCATTTCTCGACCTACAATTCGGCCACCTATCATCGCGGAAGAGGCTTCCGCGATTTCCTGGGCATCACCTGTTTTTAAAACTGGGAAGCCTCCATCTAGTCCAGCAGCATAAAACTCATCAGCCGAAGACAGACCTACCGCAATCAAGACTGTATCTACCGCAAAGGTTTTGGCTGTTTCAATAAGGGGATTCCAGTCTTCGTCAACCTGGGCGATGGTGACCCGTTCTACCTTGCCCTCACCGGTTACCCCTACTATCGTGTGGTTGAGATAAATGGGAACACCCATCCGCTTAATCTTATCCCCATGCACTTTATAACCAGAAATTTGGGAGGCTATGTCAATTATCCCTACAACAGAAATGCCCGCTTGTAACGCGTGATAGGCTCCGATTAAACCAACGTTGCCACAACCTACGATCAGCACTCGTTCTGATGACTTAACCAAATCCCGATTAACTAGGGTCTGAAAAGCCCCAGCCCCATAAACGCCAGGCAGGTCATTACCTGGGAAAACTAATGAACGTTCTCTAGCCCCTGTGGCTACAATTAAAGCTTCGAAAGCGATGTGGGTGTACCGTTCTTGATTCTCGTAAATTCCCGCTTTTTTATCACTGTAAATTCCTGCTACTGTAGAGTTGGTCATGATGGTGATTTTAGGATGGTTACGCACTTCTTTTTCTAGAATGTGGCCAATATTTGTACCCCGGGTTCCTGCGTAACAATCAGCCATAGAACCGAAAAACTTGTGGGTTTGTAAAACTAACTTTCCACCGAGGCGATCCTTATCATCCACTAGAATTACGGAAAACCCAAGGTTTGCCAACTCTAGAGAGGCGGTGAGACCGGACGGTCCGCCCCCGACTATGAGTACTTGGCACTGAAGCTCCCGAGGCAAGTGGGACGGTCTCCACTCATCATCTTCAGGTAAAGTGGGATAATGAACTAAAGTTTCCACGTTCATCCCTTCTTTGAGGGGAGTGACACAACTTTTCAGCGCTTGCCCATCAATAATCACAGTGCACTGGGCGCATTGCCCATTAGCACAAAAGATGCCTTGGGGGGCGTCATCAATCGTGTGAATGGAAAAGGAACGAATGCCATTTGCAAACAAAGCGGATGAAACCATTTCACCTGCATAGCCGTGCATGGTCTTACCATCAAAGGTAAAGCTAACTAGCTTCCCATCTCGAACATCCAAAACGGGATGTTTTGTAATACGCAATAGCACCACCTCCGCGCGAAGTGTAATAACCTCTTTTGTAATAAATTTTCACAATAAGAGTATTCTGTTAAGTTACTGTTATTCCTCCCCATTTTTGCCCCTCCATCGACGAAAATCGTAAAAATTTTAAACGAATACTTTGGGAAAAAAGTTGCAAATACTGCCTCCCATGTCTTGACAGTCCCGTCCTAAATGGCTATTATTTGAGTGAGAATGATTTTCACTGTCAAAGGTCGAAGGGGGGCGAGAAGATGGAAAGCTTGCCATTAGCTGGACTAAACAAGGGTGAACAAGGCAGAGTGGAGCGTATTGTGGCGGGAGGTCAAGCTACAAAGAGATTGTACGAGATGGGGTTTAATACTGGTGCAGAAGTAAAGGTAATCAAGAATGATCGGGGACCCATCATCGTGGCCTTGGGGAGCAATAAGATTGCTTTAGGTAGGGGCTTGGCAGAAAAGATGATTATAGCTAAAGAATGACGGAAAGACAGGTGAAAATAAGACATGGCTAATACGATTGCCTTGGTTGGTAATCCTAACAGTGGTAAAACCACGCTATTTAATGCTTTGACTGGTGCAAATCAACATGTGGGCAACTGGCCCGGAGTTACGGTGGAAAAAAAGGAAGGGCAGTTTCGTTTTCAAGATCAAATTTATACCCTAGTGGATTTACCCGGGACTTATAGTCTAGGCGCGTTTTCGGAAGATGAAATTATAGCTAGAGATTATATTTTGCAAGGCCATCCCGATGTTGTCATTAATGTGGTAGATGCTACTAATATTGAACGGAACCTATACTTGACCACCCAGCTTTTAGAAATGGGTGTTAAGGTTGTGGTTGCCTTAAACATGGTGGATGAGGCCAGGAATCACCAGATGGAATTTAACCTAGAAGCTCTGAGTAAAAAGTTGGGTGTTCCAATTGTGCCTACGATTGCCTCCAAACGTCAAGGTTTAGACAAACTTGTGGAGACTGCAGTTGGCGAAATCCAAAATGCTCACCAGAATAGGGTGGCGAC
>JAAZLB010000345.1 GCA_012799535.1 Bacillota bacterium
CTAAAAGTCCTAAGACCAGTAAGACTAAGGTTAAAAACAATATAAGTCCCATTATTCCCCCCCATTCTTCTACCATTTCAGCTAGTTCCGACTTTTATTGTACATCACTTTACATTTTTATGCACTATATTGCAATAGCAAAAGACCCCAGTAGAATCTCTACTGAAGTCTTTTGAAGTCTCTCTTGTCTTTATCTAACTAGTACCCCTCAACCTTGGATCCAAAATATCCCTTAACCCATCACCTAAGACACTAAACCCGAGCACTGCGAAGGCAATAGCAAAACTTGGGATAAATACTAAAGATGGGCGTAAAAACATATAGCCCCTTGCTTCGTTAACCATCATACCCCAACTGGGGGTTGGTGGTTGCACACCCAAACCTAAGAAACTCAAACTAGCCTCAACCAAGATGGCACCTGCAATCCCCATGGTCAAATTCACCATAATTGGAGCAAAGGAGTTGGGCAGTATATATTTTCTAATAATTCTTCCATCCTTAATACCAGTAGCACGGGCGGCAGTCACATACTCCATTTCCTTCAATGTAAGTGCCTGACTGCGAGCCAACCGAGCGGTACCAGCCCAACGCACAATGGAAATGGAAAACAATAAAGACCATAAACTAGGTCTTAAACTACTCACAGTCGCCATGGTCAAAAGAAACGAAGGAAAGGCCATAACAATGTCGGTAAATCGCATCACTAACATGTCTATTGCCCCGCCATAGTATCCAGCAATAACCCCCAGAGCTAAACCAACTACAGTTGCAAAGGCCATGGAGGCTACACCAATTACCAAAGAGATTCTCGAACCATAAACCAAACGACTAAGCACATCTCTACCTAGATGATCTGTTCCCAACAAGAACTTTGGATTCTCAAAAGGTTTGTAGGGCAAACCGAATTGTAAACCATCCATGTGTTGAGTGGCAGGGTTATGTGGTGCAATCCAAGGGGCAAAAATCGCCATAAGAATCATCAAGATAACCATCACACTACCAATCATAGTCTGCTTACTTCTCCGAGCTCTTTTGAGAAGTTCGGATGTAGAACGAGCAAATGGGGAAGCTTCCTTCGGCACTTTCATGGATTCCACAGCCATAATCTAATCCCTCACTTTTGCAAAGATTAATGCCCACATCAATCATAACGAATCCGAGGATCCATAAAACCATAACTCATGTCCACAATCAAGTTTATGAATACAACGATGAGAGCAGAGAGTAACACGGCAGCTTGTACCACAGGGAAGTCTCGGGCAGAAATAGCCTCCACCGACACTTTCCCAATTCCGGGCCAGGCGAAAATACTTTCAATGACTACAGATCCACTCAAAAGACCACTAATCTGTCCCCCCATAACCGTAATTACCGGGATTAAGGTGTTTTTGAGTGCGTGTCTTCCCACTACTACACGTTCTCTTAATCCCTTAGCCCTAGCGGTACGTACATAGTCCTGCCTGAGCACCTCCAGCATTCCGGAACGGGTAATCCGCGCGAGCATGGCCGCTGGACGCACCCCCAAGGTGATGGCGGGCAAAATAAGATGTGGCACGGTTCCATAGCCTGCTAACGGTAGGATAGGAAAACGAAAACCAAATAGATAAAGTAATAAAAGACCTACTACAAAAGGCGGAACACAAATTCCTAGCATAGCTATGAACATGGCCCCCGTATCAACCCACGAATTGTGGCGCACCGCGGCGTAGGCTCCTAAAGGAATCCCAATCACCATAGAAATAATGTAGGCCGCGACCCCCACTTCAAATGTTGCCATAAAACCGGAACGAATCATATCTTTTACAGGGCGATTGGTCTGATACGACTTTCCAAAATCACCTTTGATTGCATTCTTTACGAAACGAAAATACTGAATGTGCATGGGATCATCTAGACCCATTTCTTTACGCAACATCTCCAAAGTATTCTGATCTAGACGGTCCCCCATTAAAACAGCTGCAGGGTCACCTGGAAGCACATACATTAGAAAAAAAGCCACAATCGTAATACCAATAATGGTAGGTACGGCAATCAATAGCCGCTTGATAAGATACTTTTGCACGGTGGCTCAAGCCTCCTATTCCTAGTAGGACGAGCACAAAGATGTGCTCGTCCTCACCGTCCTATTCTTACTTCTCATACCAAGCGTTAGTGATTCTAAGACCTGGTCTGGTTGGCATGAACTCTAAACCTTTAAGTTCGGGTCTAACTGCCACAACCGAATATGGCCAGTAAAGTGGTGCCCAGGGTACTTCACTCATAACTAGCTCTACTGCTTGAGTGTAAATTTTATCCCGCTCTCCTTGATCTACGGTGGAACGTCCCGCTTCGATTAACTTATCAAGTTCAGGATTCTTGTAAGCAGCCCGATTGAGACCTGGTGTCCTACTCGAATGAAGGAAGTCAAAGAACACTTCGTCTGGGTCAGCCATTTGGGAGCCTACATTCATCATACCAAAGGGTACCTTACCTTCATTCATCATGGCGGTATAGGTAGCAGATTCTACCACTCGCACTTGCACATCGATACCAATAGCTGCTAAATCGGCCTGTACCCCTTCTGCAGCCAACTTTTGAACCTCATTGGCTACCACAACTAACTCAGTGCTAAAGCCATTAGGATAGCCGGCTTTGGCCAACAATTCTTTCGCTTTGGCTACATCATAACCGTACCATTCTGGTAGATTGAGTTGTTGCGACATGGCAGATGTGAGAGGAGTCTGAGCAGGAATACCAAATCCACCAATTACATTAGAAGCAATTCTCTCGCGATTTACTGCCCAGTTAATAGCTTGGCGAACTTCCTTGATAGAAAAAGGCTCAATATTTGCGTTTAAGGTTAGAACCTGTACAGATGGACCTGGGGTCAGCCTAACGTCGCCGCGGAAACGCGGATCTGCTTCCAAGGTGTACTTAACCACTGGAGAGTACATTTCCATGAAGTGCAGTTGATTGGTTTGATAGCGCATTAGTTGGACAGATGGATCGATGTTCATATGCACAACTACATTATCAAAATAAGGCTTACCCTCTTGCCAGAAGTTGGGGTTACGATTTAATTTGAGATGTTGATTAGGAATATATTCTACAAAAACAAATGGACCAGTACCAACTGGCTTCACCATTTCCATATCCTCGTTAATGCCTTCATAGCCAACAATGGAAGTGTAGGTGGTAGCTAGTTTCCGTGGGAAGGTAACATCTACGTTTTTTAGTTTAATTTCTATTGTATAATCATCGATAACCTTGATACCTGTGATCTCTTCAGCTAGACCTTCACCGAATTCTTCCTTTCCAACAACAGAATTGAGCTGACCATAACCAAGTGCCTTAGTTTTCGGATTAGAAAGACGCTCAAAAGAATACTTTACGTCCGCCGCGGTAAATTCGCGCCCAGTGTGAAACTTAACCCCTTTGCGCAAGTGGAAAGTATAAGTTTTACCGTCAGAGGAAACGTCCCACGAGGCGGCAAGATTAGGAACCACATTACCATTTTCATCGAAGGTAGTTAGTTGGTCAAACATCATAATACCAACGTTAATCCGTTGTACTGAGTGGGCAGAATGGGGATCGATACTTCCCACATCTCGATCTAGGGCGTAGTTAAATGTCCCACCATAGCGGGGATTTGCACTAATTGCAGGTGCAAATAGGCCTACTAGCAGTACCGAAACCATCAGCAATAAGAAACTTTTCGTTCTAAACTTCTTTTTGGTCATTTTCATGCCTCCTATAGATTGATTAAGATTCATGCAAAACTAGGTTGGTTTTTGACTTACTTGCCCCCTTCCGTTATATCTAGTTAAGTTTCCCATTTATTGTCTTTCCAAAAGTCCCGCTGCAGCCCCAATAATTATTGCAAGGCTACCCAAACTAGACTTGATAATGGTTGGGGGATAGGGACTGAGTTGGTTGACTCTTTCTTGAATAGGGCCAATCAAACGCTCCCCCGCTTCAGCTACACCTCCACCGATCACTATTTTTTCCACATCTAAGACGGAACTAAGGTTGGCCAGAGTAGTGCCTAAAACCGCCACTGTATCATTCACTACTTGCTCTGCCTGCTTATCACCTAGATGTGCCGCTAGAAACACCTTTTCTGCCGTAATCTTCTTCAAATCTCCATCCACTAAATCTAATAACGGACTTTGGTGAGTATTCTTTTCTATCAGTGCTTGGGCTCTTTTGGTAATCCCCGGGGCGGCGGCAAAACTTTCAAATTGACCATAGCCCCGCTGATCCTGAATCCTAGTGGATGGATCTAGCACCCAATAACCCATTTCCCCGGCGGCTCCCCTTGAGCCTCGATAAATCTCCCCATTGAGAAGCAAACCTGCCCCTATGCCTGTACCAATGGTGATTGCTATACCATTTTGGACATTAACCATGCTGCCCATGAGATGTTCTCCCTTTAAAAAGGCATTGACATCATTATCGGCCCAGACTGGTAAGGAAAATGTGTCTTCGAGCAGTTTTCCCAGATTAAACTCATGCCACCCTAAACCAGGTGCTAAAGTAACCCACTGTCCTGTTGTATCAGTGACCCCAGGCACCCCAAGACCAATCCCTATAAATTGCTCCTTATTTAATCCTGAACCTCGGAGCAGCTCCTCAATCAGTCTAACTAGGCGAACCTCCGCCAACTCATTTCCTTGTGAAAATGTGTGCCCTTGGTAAACCAATTTTCCGGTAAGATCCAAAACAGCGCCAACCATATTGGTACCACCAACATCTATGGCTAAAACATATTGTCCTGATCCACTCGTTGTAGCAAAGATTGCTCCGTTCTTGACCATATCGCCCACAGCACCCTTTAGACTTTGTTATTTGGGTTAAAAAAGTTGTGATGCACTTCTTTTCTATCTTTCTTTTAGAAATCCTCTTTTCTCTGGCAAATTTTTAACTTTAATTCTGTAGGAGGCGATTTTTAAACCAAAAAACACTATTAAAAGAGAGTTTGAGGCAGGAGTTTGTTACTCCGTAGTTAACTATCTACCCATAGTACTTTTTTAGGTTAAAAAACAAATTAACGAATAAGGTGGGATTTCCTATGTTTGCTGGTCTAAAAATTGTTGATTCCCATGCCCATTTTCCCGTGAGTGATATATCTATTCGCGAAGCCATGGGCATCCCCTCAGAAGAGCGGCGGACGCCATTACCCCGAGAGAAGAAGTCATACGCCGGTCACCCTCAGAGGCAATGGGGCAAGGCTTGGGGTTTCCCCCCACATGAAAAAGGGACAGAGACCGACAAAGAACTAGCTCAACGTTGGATAACAGAATTAGATCGCCACGGCATTGATCGCATTGTGTGGACAACCGGTGGTGGTAATGACCGTTTGGCCAAGATCGTGCAAATGGCTCCCGACCGCTTCATTGGCTATGCACACCACTATCTGTTCGCCCCAAACGCCGCCGAAGAACTGGAGCGAGCAATCGTTGATTTGGGTCTTAAAGGTTATAAAATGTTAGCCCCCACTTTAGAAAAACCTATTACTGACAAGTCAGCCTATCCAGTCTGGGAAGTTTGTGCCAAATACAATATCCCTGTTTTGATTCATTTCGGAATCTTAGGCGCCGCCGGTGGTACCGCATTCAACCAGAATATCAACCCCGAAA
>JAAZLB010000050.1 GCA_012799535.1 Bacillota bacterium
AATCTACCCCCAGACCATATCTTAGTGGGTAATGGCTCTATTGAACTAATATACGCGCTTTTAAGGGGATTAGGGCAACAAAGGGCACTTGTTGCAGAACCCACTTTTAATGAATATGCCCGGGCTGTGCAACTGGTAGGGGGAGAGGTAACAAGTTTTCAGCTCTTAGCGGAACAAGATTGGAAAGTAGATCTTAAATCTGTGGCGGAAAGATTAGAAAATGTAGATTTAGTTTTTCTTTGTAATCCCAATAATCCTACTGGACAGCTCCTTCACAAGCGAGAACTGGTGTGGTTTATTGAAGAAGCGAAAAAACACGGAACTATGGTGATTGTTGATGAGGCATTTTTAGACTTTGTAGAGGATTTTGCTGACAGCACTTACAGTGTCTTGGATCTAGTAACTTTTGTGGATAACTTAGTCGTACTACGATCCTTTACCAAATTCTTTGCGATTCCTGGTCTGCGTTTAGGTTTCTGTGTCGCTTCCCCTTCTTTAATCCGACTTATTTCAGCTAATCAAGAGCCGTGGACAGTAAATTGCATCGCCCAAAGTGTTGGCGAGTTGTTAGTGGACGACATTTTAGCACCCTTCCGTAAACAGGTGAGGCAGAAAATTCAAGAATCCCGGGATCAGATGGTTACCGCTCTTACAGAAAAATGTAGAATCCGTAGTTGGGGTCAGGTGAATTATCTCTTTTTAGATCTAGGCGTAGGGGTGGATGGAGCCGCTTTAACAAGCGCTCTAGGTTATCAAGGTCTATTGGTTAGGGATTGCAATTCCTTTGGGAAACGATTTGGTCACTATCTTCGGGTGGCTGTAAGATCCCCTGAAGAAAACAGCCACCTAGTTAGAATTCTTGAGTTGGTTTTAAGGGAGGCTAGGCGCTAATGCTTAGATTGTATTTAGTTCGCCATGGCGAAACGGATTGGAATCGGGAAAAGCGTTACTTAGGGCATACGGATCTGCCCCTTAACCAAAACGGTGAGTGGGAGGTCTCACATCTCCGAGAAAACTTACGAGAAGTCCTTTTCGAACGGTGTTATACTAGTGATTTAAGGAGGGCACGTCAGACCGCCACAACCATCTTGGGTGGCCGAGATGTTCAGCTAATTGAAGAACTTGCCCTCCGGGAGCTTGATTTTGGGGAGTGGGAAGGGTTAACCTATGATGAAATTTGCCAACGCTACCCCCAAGAAGCCCAAAAGTGGGTAGAATCAGGAGGACGTAGCTCCCCCTTTGATGGAGAGGATTTAGGCGATCTAGAGGTGCGTGTAGCTAGTTGGTTAAATTCTCTTTTGGCAGAGAACATTAAGGGTAATATCTTGGTGGTGACCCATGGTGGTCCTGTGAGGATACTCTTATGTTTGCTTTTAGGAATTTCTTCGGAAAAACACTGGCAGTTTAACGTGAGTACAGCTGGGTTAGCGGTTGTGGAAGTCCATGAAGGTCAGGGAATCTTGTGTGCGTTGAACTCCTTGACTTGAGTTCATGCATTGCATATAATGGGCATATAATTAGCTAAACGGATATGATGGGGAGAGTAAGTGAGGGAGCCTCTTAGAGAGGGATACATTTGGTGTAAGTATCCTGTGGTGAATTTAACTGAAGTGCACCCCTGATCCTCCAACCGATCTAACTTTGTTAGGGTAGGCTTGGACGGTACACTCGTTATCGTGTTTTAAAGTGCGTTTGTGTTATGACAAATTGATTTGCCATAGCATATTTCGAAGCAGAGTGGAACCGCGACCCTCGTCTCTGTGGGGGTGGCGGTTTTTTATTTTAAAAGGAGGGCTGGACCCATGAAAATCCAGGTTTATAACACCTTGACCCAAACGAAAGAGGAGTTTATTCCGAGAAAACCAGGCGAAGTGAGCCTCTATGTTTGCGGAGTTACTCCCTATTCAGACACTCACCTAGGTCATGCTAGGCCTAGTGTGATTTGGGATGTGATTAAAAAGTTTTTTCGATATCAAGGTTATAAAACTTTCCATGTCCAAAATTTCACCGATGTGGACGACAAGATTATCCAACGGGCTCAAGAAGAGGGGGTTTCTGCCTTAGAGATCTCCCAGCGCTATATTGACGAATATTTAGAGAGTATGGATGCTTTAGGAGTGGAAAGGGCGGATGTTTACCCCAAGGTGAGTGAGCACATGCCTGAGATTGTGCAATTAGTAGAAACCCTAATCGAAAAAGATCATGCTTATGCCACTCAGGGGGATGTCTTTTTCCATGTAGCTTCCTTTCCCGAATACGGAAAGTTAAGTAAGCAAAAGTTAGAAGAATTACGGCAAGGAACCCGCTTTGAAGTGGATCCCTCTAAGCGTGATGCCGCGGATTTTGCCCTGTGGAAACAGGCTAAACCAGGCGAACCAGCCTGGGACAGTCCTTGGGGCGAAGGGAGACCAGGTTGGCATATTGAATGCTCCGCTATGTCTTATAAGTATTTGGGTACTGAGTTCGATTTTCACGGCGGTGGAAACGATCTTATCTTCCCCCACCATGAAAACGAAATTGCCCAATCTGAAGCGGCCACCGAGGAACCCCTAGCTCGCTACTGGGTTCATAATGGTATGCTCAATCTTAAAGACATGAAGATGTCTAAATCCCTAGGTAATGTCATTTCTGTACAACAGCTCACAGCCCGTTATCCTAAGGAGCTTTTGCGTTTTTACCTGCTTTCCACCCATTATCGTTCTAGCTTAGAGTATTATGAGGGGAAAATTGAAGAAGTGGCGAAGGGCTGGAACCGTCTTAACGATACGATTCTTAAACTCCAAGAAGATCTAGTACGGGCAAACTCTGAGCAACCTACTGATCTTGACCAGAAAACCCTAGAAAAAGTTGCAGCTTTAGAACGGGGGCTTTTGGAGGCTTTTGCGGATGATTTCAATACGGCTATGGCCATTGGAATCCTCTTTGAACTGGTGCGAGAAATTAACGCTTACAAACATAATGGTGGTAATCACCTTTCCGTTTTACAAAAGGCATGGGATGTGTTTGTACTTTATGGTTCGGATATTCTTGGGATCTTGCAGTTAGAAAAACAAGAGCAGGAAGGGCTCGTCGATCCGTTGCTTAATCTTCTTTTGGAGTTGAGGGAAGAATTACGGAGAACGAAAAACTTTGCCCTTGCTGACAAGATTAGAGATCAGTTAACCGACTTGGGTATTACCATCGAAGATACGCCCCAAGGACCTAGATGGAAGGTGTAAATGACTATGTTTGTTGATTTAGAAGTAAATCCTAACCTGCTTTCACCCCTAGTCTTAGCGTATGTGGGTGATGCGGTTTATGAATTGTTTATTCGCACTAAATTAGTGGTTCACCCCGCTAAAGTTCACGAATTGCACCAGGTGGCAGTAAAATACGTCCAGGCCAGTAGCCAAGCACAGATTGTCCATGACTGGGAACCAGAATTAACTGAAGAAGAAAGGGAAGTGGTCCGTCGAGGGCGAAATGCTAAGGGAGGGGTACCCCGCCATGGTGATGTGGTTGAATATCGCTATAGTACGGGGTTCGAGGCTCTCATTGGCCATTTGTATCTATCTGGTCAACATGAGCGTCTCTTAGAACTTCTTAACAGAATTCACCCCACAATGAACTCTTAGGTCAGGAGGCACTGAGATGAAAGTATTAAACAACGGATCTGTTGTTCTACTCGAGCACATGGGTGGAGATCAGGCGGTTATTCGCAATGCTAGGAGGTGTTGGAGAAGCGAGTCCAAATCAGAAAACGCAGATCGCCAACTCTTAAGACATTTAATCAAAGCGGAACACAAAACTCCCTTTGAAGCCATGGTTTTCACCTTTGATGTTAAGGCACCCCTTTTTGTGGCTCGTCAGTGGTTTCGCCATCGTATGGGCTCTTTCAATGAGGAATCCCTCCGCTATTGTATTGCTTTAAGGGATTATTATATACCTGAGGCTTTAGAGGGGGAGCTTTTAGAAGCCTGGAAAAAACATAATGAAGAATCCTTCGACTTTTATGATGAACTAGTCTCTAAACATAAAATCCCCAAAGAACAGGCCAGAAGTGTGTTACCGATAGGGATTTACACTAATTTTTACTGGACAGTAAATGGCAGTTCTCTCATGAATTTTTTAGACCTGCGTTTGGATCGGGGCGCTCAGTATGAAATTAGAGTATATGCCCAGGCCATTCTCGAACTTGTAAAAGAAGTGGCTCCCGTATCATTTGGGGAATTTGAAAGAGAGGTATTAAACATCAGTGAGTGATGTTTTTGGACGCCAGCCAGTATTAGAAGCCCTTCGATCTGGTCGGGAGGTTAACAAACTATTAGTAGTTAAGGGCCAAAGACAAGGCTCTATTCGGGAAATATTGGCCCTAGCTAAAGATTTGGGTATTGTTGTGCAAGAGGTAGAACGTGTGGTTTTAGATAAGATTAGTGCTGGCGCCAACCATCAAGGTGTTGTGGCCCAATTAGCCGATGTACGTTACTGGAGCTTAGAAGAGTTGCTAGCAAAACCTTGCACTCCAGATTGGCCTCCCTTTTTGCTCCTCTTGGATGGAATTCAAGACCCTCACAATTTAGGCTCGATCTTGCGAAGTGCTGAAGCTCTGGGTGTGGATGGGGTAATTATCCCCGAGCGGCGGGCTGTAGGTGTAACTGGGACAGTGATGAAATCCTCCGCTGGGGCTGCTAATTATGTGCCCGTTTGTCGGGTGACTAATATCCCTTCCACTATGGAAACGCTTAAAAAGATGGGTTACTGGCTTGTGGGGGCGGACATGTCAGGGGACCCTTGTTATACCCAGGACCTTACAGGTGCTATCGCAGTAGTCATTGGTGGGGAAGGATCTGGTTTAAGTAGGCTAGTAAAGGAAAAATGTGATTTTCTTTCCTCTATCCCCATGCGAGGACAAGTGAACTCCCTAAACGCCTCTGTAGCCGCGGCCTTGTTGTTGTTTGAGGTGACTCGCCAAAGGGGTTAGGTGCCTTGACCCCCATTCTTCCTTAGTGTATAATTGGGTTGTGCAATTTGGACAAACTCAAGACCTGGGGTGGAGGCGATTGATGGTGAGTGCTAATGCACCGAAAAAGTATTTAGACATGTACGAGAATCTAAGTGACGAAGAGATTGTGCAACTAGCCCGGGATGCTGATGACCAAGCATTAGAACACCTTATTAATAAATACAAAAACTTTGTACGAGCCAAGGCCCGGTCCTATTTTTTAATTGGGGCAGATCGGGAAGATATTATCCAAGAGGGTATGATTGGTTTGTATAAGGCGATTAGGGATTTTCGCCCAGATAAACTAGCTTCATTCAGGGCTTTTGCGGAATTGTGTATTACCCGCCAGATTATTACTGCCATCAAGACCGCCACTCGTCAAAAACACATACCCTTGAATTCTTATGTATCTTTAAATAAACCAATTTACGACGAGGAGTCGGATCGAACTCTTTTAGATGTAATCTCTGGTTCTAAGGTAACTGATCCGGAAGAGTTGGTAATTAGTAGAGAAGAGTTTGTAGATATT
The DNA here is from genome assembly GCA_012799535.1 of Bacillota bacterium. Taxonomy (GTDB): domain Bacteria; phylum Bacillota; class Limnochordia; order Darwinibacteriales; family Darwinibacteriaceae; genus UBA4996. The sequence goes on from JAAZLB010000050.1 coordinate 5,511, forward strand.
GAAAATAAGATGGTGGAGTTTTTAAGTGAACTAGAGTGGCAAGTACTGATGTACTATTTAGAGGGCAAGAGTTATCAGGAAATTGCCGATGAATTGGGCCGTCATGTTAAGTCCATTGATAACGCTTTACAGCGTGTCAAACGTAAGTTAGAGCGTTATCTGGAAAAACGGGACAGCATGCAATAAATTTCTTGGCAAAATAGCAGTTGACAGAAGTAAGTTTGGTTGCTATACTCTTAATTGGTCAGCCGGTGTAGCTCAATTGGCAGAGCACTCGACTTGTAATCGAGAGGTTGTGGATTCGATTTCCTCCACCGGCTCCAGAAATAGATATATCGTGGAGGGATACCCAAGCTGGCCAAAGGGGGCAGACTGTAAATCTGTTGGCAACGCCTTCACAGGTTCGAATCCTGTTCCCTCCACCACTTTTATCTCAAATAATACCGCGGGGTGGAGCAGTCTGGTAGCTCGTCGGGCTCATAACCCGAAGGTTGTCGGTTCAAATCCGGCCCCCGCAACCAAAGACTTTACTGCCGTCAGATGAATTCTGATGGTTTTTTGTTGCAAGAGGATAATCCCCTCATACTATGGTGTAAAGGTAGTAGGGGGGTAGACCATGTGGAGCTTTGGCCTAGGGGTGCTAGTTACATATGTTTTTCTTTGGTTGGTGCCTTTATGGTTAGTCTGGCCCCTAGGGGTGTTAGGATCCTTGTACTTGGTTAAGCTAATCCAAGAGCAGCAGGGGCTTAAATTGGAGGATCAGCAGATTTTGGGGGTTTTATTAGGGGCGTGGTGCTCCGTATGTTATGGAATATTGCTTTTCATTGCTCCTTAGCAGGAGATTCGCATAGATTGACGAAGAATAGTGTGATCATGAATTAACAATGTTTTCCGGGAGGAGTGGACAGACAGAATGGCTAAACAAAAGTTTGAAAGAACCAAACCCCACGTAAACGTGGGTACTGTAGGTCACGTTGACCACGGTAAGACCACCACTACCGCAGCAATCACCATGTTGCTCGGTCGTAACAACAAAGAG
>JAAZLB010000346.1 GCA_012799535.1 Bacillota bacterium
CCATCCCTGTGGGGCCTCGTAAGCTCGATGCCAATCCCCTTGGCTCATCCCGAAGACCCCCAAACCAGGATGAATCACTAACACATCCGCTCCTAAGGATTTGGCCTATTCTGCCGAACGTAACAGTGAATCTATGGATAGCTTACGCATGTGGCGATTTGAACTGCTAAGGTTCACCCATTATTTCATTTAATAAATTAATTCAATGATAAAATCAATACTCCTGCTTTTTTCGATCATTTTTTGAAGCAAATATTAACTGGAGGTATTGGTAGTTAAGAAAACCACGTAGATATAACCCTTAATAAGGGGTGCTACCTTCGTGGTCAAATTAATAACATCTTGCTTTTGTTCAGTCATTGTCTACAGAAATGATCTCACTTAGTTGTTGAACTTTTGGTAAGATCTCTAGATAAACACTATATAAGCGTTTGTAATCCCCTGCAACGTCAGGGTTTGCTTTGTAAACAGAGCCCACTTTGTAAGTCATTTCCACTGCCTGTCGCGGATTTGAATAAATTTTAGCACCAAGTGCCCCTAGTAGAGCGGTGCCTAGCAAAGTGGCCTCTTGTACCATGGGCACTTCCACCACCCCTTGGATCAAGTTACTTTTTATCTCCATCCAAAGGGGGTTTCTGGTTCCACCACCGATCGCGTGCACTTTATTAAAAACTTGACCTTGCACCGACTCCATACCTTGCATAACACGTAGTCCTTCAAAGGAGACCCCCTCTAAAACACCGCGGGCAAAATCCGCTTGCGTATGGAAATCACGAATACCCATGAAGCTTCCTTTGCTAAGGGGATTGCGTACTGGTGGACCAGCTCCTCGTAAGTGGGGAATAAAAAATAGGCCATTTGCCCCTACCTGTCTTTTACGTGCTTGGGTTACTAATTCTTCATACGGCTGTGATACTCCCCAGGTACGATAAAACGCATCCAAAAACCATTCTACACTAACACCGTTAGAGCTGGCTCCCCCTTGCAAATAGTACACACCGGGGATCACATGGTGGCCCACATTGAATCCTTTATACTCCATCACATTTAACTGCGACAGACTAGGCAAGACAGAAATAAAACTTTCTTAAGTACCCATTGAATCCAAGATCACCCCTGGTTCGATTACCTTGGCAGAAAAAGCACCGCATACATGGTCATGTCCGCCTAAGGATACGGGAGTACCCACTTCCAAGCTAGTCTCTGTTGAGACCTTAGCAGTAATTTCACCAAGATAAGTTCCGCCAGGGAAAGCTGGGGGGAGCAGATCGTGCCTTAAGTCTGCTTTTCGTAGTAAGTCTTTGGACCAAGTCTTTTTTTCCAAGTCAAATAGCCCTGTACGAGAAGCTATAGAATAATCTGTGGCCATTACTCCAGTGAGACGATAGTTAATATAATCCGACATACACAGCCAAGTCTTGGCATGTTCATATAAATGGGGCTCGTAGTCTCGTAACCAAAGAATTTTGAACAGAGAATAAATGTGATTGGGATTAAGACCTGTAATATGAAAAAACTGCTCCGGGCTTATTTTTTCAAACCATGTTTCCGCATCCTCCTTACTACGGACGTCAAACCAGCTTATAATCGGAGTCAAAGCCCGACCTTGAGCGTCCACGAGCAAGCCTGCCTCGGCCATACTGGCAACCGCAATCGAGCTAATCTCGGAGCCCCTATCTGTTGAAGCAACAGTATCTTTCAATAGATCTGCTACGAGCCGCCAGATTTCTTCCGGATCGTAAACTGCTTGACTAGCACCTAGATTAATGGTTGGTGTCGTGCGGATGTGTAGACTTTGCAGGCTACCATCCAGACTGAAAGTACCCACTTTAATGTGAGTTGTACCTACATCAACTCCAAGAATCAAATCCAACTACTTCACCCCCACAATGCCAAAAAGGCGGTACACCAAGGACCGCCTTTAAGCTTAACTCTACTTAACTAAACTGCATTCACTTGGGCCACAACTGCCTCCCGATGACGCACGGTAGCCTTCACACCCTCTTTTTGTAAACGCTGAGCCAGTTCAATAGCAATGGCAACAGACCGGTGTTGTCCTCCTGTGCAACCAATTCCAATGGTTAGCCTGCCTTTACCCTCTTTACTATAGGCGGGCAAAAGATCTTGCACAAGAGAAGAAAATCTTTCAATGAACTCCTGAGTGATGGGCCATTGTAGCACATAATCTGCCACATCTTCTTGTTCACCTGTGAGGGGGCGCAGTTCATCGATGTAATAGGGATTGGGAACAAATCTTACATCAAAAACTATGTCCGCATCGATAGGGGCACCATGTTTAAAACCAAAGGAAAAAATATCCACAGCCATTGTTTTATGCAAGGGATTGCCTTGATAAATCTCATTTAAGCGCAGGCGTAATTCCATGGGGCGAAGATCTGTAGTATCAATAACGTCATGGGCCAATTCTCGAGCATCAGCCAACAATCTCCGTTCAGCAGTGATGATCTCGTAAATGCTTTCGGGATTCTGTTGCCCCTCCAAAAGGGGGTGGAGTCTTCTAGTTTCACTAAATCGCTTAATCAGCACATTGTCACTACAGTCCAAGAAAATCAAGTGATACGAGTAACCACTTTGTACTAACCAATCGAGAGACTTACGGAAATCCGAAAAATACTCTCGCACCCGAATATCAATGGCTATCGCGTATTTACGATTTGCAATCCCCTGATTAGCGTGTAATTCAACCAAACGTGGCAAAAGGGCTGGAGGCAAATTGTCAATGCAAAACATGCCTAAATCCTCCAGGGCCTTCATGGCTTGAGTCTTACCGGCCCCCGACAAGCCCGTCACAATGGTGAAATCAACATCTTTCATCAAATCTTGTCAACCCTTTCGAGTTCCAAATTAGAGGAGTTTATCCTCTTGGTCAAAACACTTAATTTTGTCCTTAAAAACGCCAACCCAAATAGGCTCATCAATCTTTAGGTTCATGTCAGAGTAAATGGTCGCGGTAAGCACCTCTTCTCCCAATTGGATCTTTATGTACCACTCTGAGCCAGCTGGTAGAACAGAATAAACAGTACCTTCGAACAGATCCGGACCAGGCTCTCTTGATAAGAAGAGATCCTCAGCTCGTAGACCTAGAGTCACTTTCTGTTCCCTTACGGAGGTGGTACCAGTTTGAGACACAAAGGGTAGCCTAAGTTCGCCTGCAACAATTTCCCAAGCCTCTCCACTTTTCACCAAAACACCATCAATCAAGTTAATCCTGGGGTTACCAATGAAGTCCGCTGTAAAAATATTGGCCGGTTCAGAATAAATGCTCATAGGCGGTGCCCATTGCTGTAAGATTCCCTTATCCATAACAGCAACATGACTCGACATGGTTAATGCCTCTAACTGGTCGTGAGTTACATAGATAATGGTGGATCCAGTTTCGAGATGGAGACGTTTCAACTCGGCTCTCATGTCCATCCGTAGCTTCGAGTCTAGGTTAGAAAGGGGTTCGTCCAACAATAAGACCTCGGGCTCCATTACCAGAACACGGGCAATAGCAACCCGCTGTTGCTGACCTCCAGATAACTCACTAGGGTAACGCTCCAAAAGATCACCAATTTGTAAAACCTTAGCAATGGCAATAGTACGGGACTTAACTTCAGACGCAGGTCGTTTCGCGATAGTGAGGCCAAAGGCAATATTATCAAAAACAGTCAAATGGGGCCATAAAGCGTAGCTTTGAAAAACAAGACCCATCTTTCGTTTACCTGGTGGTACATATTCGCCCCTTTCAGAGGAGAACACGCATTGATCACCAACCCAAATTTCACCTTCGGTGGGATCCTCAAGACCGGCAATCATTCTTAATGTAGTGGTCTTCCCGCAGCCTGATGGACCTAACAGCGTAGCAAAACTACCATCTTCAATCTCCAAATTAAAATTATCTACGGCAGTTACTTGCCCAAATCTCTTCGTAATGTTTTTCAAGACAATATTAGCCATTTTCTCAACCTCCTATTCCCTTAGCCAAGTCTGTACCCATGAGTTTACGACTTAAGGCGGTAGTCAATAATACAGTCAAAACAATCAAGACCATTACCGCATTCGTATATGGATACCAACCTCGATCTGTATAACGTAAAGTGATAGCGGTGGCTACCTGCGTGCCCGGCGTAACTAAGAGAACAACCAGGCTGAGCTCACGCATCGCGGAAATGAATGGAAGCAACAGACCGGAGAAAAACGAACTCTTTTGTAAAGGAAGAATGATCTTACGAATCCTTTTACTCCAAGGGGCTCCTACCATAGTAGCTGCCTCTTCTAATTCTGGACCAATTTGCATCATTGCTGTAATTCCCGCCCGTGAAGCGAAGGGGAGATATTTTACCGAACAAGCAATAACCAACAAAGCGAAAGTCCCGTAGAGGCTAGGAATCGGTCCCCGCGGTACTGCAAATAGGGCCAAGAAAATAGAACCAAAAGCAATGCTTGGCATGAGATAGGGCAAAAAGGCTAATTGATCGAGGAATTTAGAGAAAACCGTCCCTCGAGTGCGCACTACCGTATAACCGATCAACATACCAGCCACACCCGTGATTACCGCGGTAACTAAACCTAACTTGAAACTATTGGCTAAAGCATTTAGGATAGCTGGATTGCGCAAAATTCCCGGTTCTCCAGTACCAAGACCAATCGAGGTACTTGCGGGGCCAATCCAGTAGTGGAGGCTGAAGTTGTCAAGACTGTAGTTACCTGGAATTAACATCATCGAGTCGATGGTCAAAACTACAAAAGGTACTACAGTTACACTGATCAAAAAGGCTATCACCAAAACAGTAACCGGCCACTTCAATTTACCAAGTTTAGTCAATTCACTCTTACCACTCTTACCGGAAATAGTCACAAAACTCTTTCGTGCTCCTAAGAGTTTGTGATCCATATATAAAATAAGAATTCCCATGAGAATCATTACAAAGGCTACTAAATAGCCAATACCCGGTCTTTGACCCACTAAGTTAGCATGTAACATGGTGGATAAAACATAAGTACGTACCGGTCCACCTAAAAAGGCAGGCGTACCAAAAGTACCTAAACCGCGGGAAAAGGTCAACAAGAATGTGGAGAAAATTACCGGGGTAACAATTGGAAAGACAATCTTTCTAAGGACCTGCCATCGACTGGCACCAAGTAATTCTGCTGACTCTTCCAATTGGGAGTCAATATTACGCAAAGCCCCTGCAATGAGCATGAAGCCAAAAGGAAAATAATGTAATGATAAAGTAACGATAATGGGGAACATCCCATATGAAAACCAGTTTGGCAAACTAATCCCCGTTAAGAATTGAAATAACCCCTGACTACCACCAATGCGCGGATTCTTAAACAAGGTTATCCAGGCCAAAGACATGGCCCAAGAGGGCATAATATAGGGAACAATAGCAATATTAGAGATAAACTTTTTATAAGGTAAGTCTGTGCGTACCACAAGCCATGCTAACACGCCCCCAATAAGCAAAGAAAGCACAGCTAACGAAGTAGAAATAATCAACGTGTTTAACAAGGGCTTATAGAAAAAACTGTAGGACGATGGTTCACTGAAGGTTCGCTTCCAGTGACTCAAAGTATAATCACCAGGCATAGAACCAGGAATTTGGAACCTTTCCATGGGATGCACAATTAAAGTCTCATGCACCATGATAACCAAAGGAACCAAGACAACATAGATTAGGATGCAAATAAATACGACAGACAGAATCGTTTGAGGTGTGGCATTTCTTCTCACCTTACCCACTATTGCCTTAGGATTCATTGTTTTCTGTCCACTCCTTTACAAACATTAGGATCTCCCCGTACCAGTTTGTACGGGGAGAAATCTCAAACGTATTACTGAACAACACTGCGAATCCAAGTATCTAGGACCTTACCACGATTAGCAATGGCGAAATCAGGATCATAGCTCCAGAGACGCTCTTTCCACCATTCCCAAGGCATATCATCGGGATGGGGCTCAATATTCTTATTCATCGAGTAAAATCCTACTTCACTGGACCAAGGTTTATAGCCTTCAGGTGTCATTAAGTAGTTGGCAAACAGTTTGGCTGCATTAGGATGCTTCGCCTTAGTTGCCAATTGAACATACATTCCGTAGTAATAGCCCAAGAAAGGCTTAATGTTAGTAGATGCTGCTAACGCTAAGTCTAGTCTAGGAATGTCCCTATGCTTAGAATAAACATAGTAGAAACCAAATGGAGGATTCTCTTGACCCTTTTTACCAACGGACTCGGCAATTCTAGTGTCACTGGTCATTAGAATAATGTCATTTTCTACTAAACGACGGAGGAATTCTAAGCCAGCATTTTCTTCTCTCAACACAAGCTTTTCTCCAAAACGTCGCTCGTATTCGGCTTCAAGCTCGTCTGATCTGCGAACTAACTCAGTAAATGCGTTTTGATGTTCGCCAGTAATTGCGAGGTCACGAATCATGACACGGCCACGGTATTCAGGAGTGGTTAGATCCCAAATGCTATCAAATGGATCATTAGGATAAACTTCAGTGTTATAACCGATAACTCTAGAAATGTAAGCAAAAACTAAAGGATCATGATACTCAGGAGCTACAGCTTCCCGGGCTACTGGTGGAACATAGTTAGTCAAGTAACCGGGTTGAATAAGTAATTCTTTAATGCTGGGGTAATCTTCGATTAGAACCAAGTCTACAGCATTAACTCCCGCTCTTGCCTCTTGGTACACCCTCTCCACAAGTTCTACTTCAGAAAGACGGTGGGCTTCAACTTCAATACCATAAAGTTTCTGGAAGGCTTCGGCAGCCTCATGGATGCGACTAGTAACAGAATATACAACAAGTTTGCCTTCTTTCTTGGCAGCTGCAAGCAAA
>JAAZLB010000347.1 GCA_012799535.1 Bacillota bacterium
ACCTGATCCCCTACTTCGCCATGTGCTTTATGCCCCCACCACAAAAGCACATCTGTATTGTCCAAAACATCCTGGGTGAGACCATGTTCTTCCTCACGCAAAACCGCGGTCCGTACCAGGAAATCATCTTGTTTCCTCAAAAACTCCCCAATGGTTTCATGGATGCCCCGAGGATAGATTGCGGCTACCTTGGGATTGCTTAGTTCATGCAAATATTCGTTCCACACAGTTACTCTAATTTTCTGTTGCACCTTAATCCACTCTTTTCTCAAAATTGAACCGGGGATTCTTCTGTGCTAACAACCAAGGAAACAATTCTGGTTCGTCATAGGCTAGACTCCAGGAATCATGACCCACTCCTGGGTATCGGGTAAACTTCACGGAAGAGCCTGCCTCAACTAGTACTTCCACTAACTCCGCGGACATCTTAATTGGTACCACCTGATCATCTTCCCCATGAAAAACCCAGATCGGTATATCCTTTAAATCCCCTATCCGCTCAGGAAATCCTAAAAGGGGCATAGTGCCACCACAAATGGGAACTAAAGCTGCAAAGGCCTGTGGTCGCCGCGCCGCCCAGTGCCAAGTGCCGAATCCGCCCATACTAAGCCCCGTTAGATAAATACGCTCTCGATCAATTAATAATGTGTCCATGAGCTCTGCAAAAAGGGCGTCAAGTTCATCTAGACTACGATCCCAAGTATCATTTTGTGGACATTGGGGTGCCACTAGAATAAAGGGAAACTCTTGTCCCTCCGCAATTTGCTTCACTAAACCCTGCCTTTTTAATCGTTCTAAATCAGTACCTCGTTCACCAGCTCCATGAAGAAAGATAACCACGGGCCAAGTGTCACTCCCCTGTGGATCGTACCCCTTGGGTAAGTATAAATAATAAGGTAACTCAAAAGATCTGCTGATCGTTCCTTTCAGCAACTTGTTCTCCATTGGCATATAGCCACCCTCTCTGTTCCAGATTGCCCCATGTAAGGGACGAGTTAGATATAACTTCTGGTTCACAGTAAGGTTTCCTGTTAACTAAAGTAGAAAGATACGCACCTTTGGCAGGGGCCAAGGTAGCCTCCTTGACCTGAGCTTGGGGAAATAGAATCTCTATAAGATAACTGACCCGCTCGTAAACTAATCTTGAACCAAAAAGAACCTGCCCGTAAAGGCCGATCACCGGATCATAACTCTGAAAATGCTTGGTCATCTTAATCACAAGACTGACCAAATCGTGGGCGATCTCATGGATAAGCTCCAAAGCTAAGGGATTACCACTTCTAGCCAGTTCATCAAGGGCTCCAATTAGATCCCCGTTCTGGTGCAACTCCAAAAGTTCATGTAATTCTTGATGCCCATTCAGGTTAGCTTCAATCTCTAACTTCTCCACAAGGCGCCTTCGCAGATCTGAAGCCGTTGGATCTTCCCGCATCTGAAAACGTACTCCCCCGTTATTTTCAAACACAACTAAGTTAGTCTGTCCCCCCACTAAGAGCATCCGATCCTTGTCAGTATTCATCCCAAGGGTGCAACTACGCACGAAATTCTCAACCCGAATTTCCTTAGCACTAAGGACACCCTGAATTACACAGGCCATCTCCTGATCACTAGCAACCGGATCCCATTTATAAGTAAAACAGGCACCTTCTAAACATCCTGGATTAAAATAGCCTAGAGCCCGTGTAAGTAAAACTCGGAGGTTTTTCCGAGCTTGTGAGATTCCGTGATACTGATGGTTAACTGAACCCCCCACGCTTGTGGCAATGATTCGTCCCACCGAATCTCCGACTACTGCCACGGCATATTGGTTATTATCCGCGACCCCCAAAAATAGTTTTCCATCCATTCATCACAGCCCCAAGTAGTCTTAAGTGACCACAATTCAACTATGTCTAAGATTCTGTCTATTTAGCGGAGATTTGTCGAGACTACTCTGGCTCACCCTCCCCTCCAGAATTTTACGAGTACTTGTCTATTATATCACAAAATTCGACTAAATCCTACATTTCTTCACCCCATTATGACATCATTCCACATGGCTACCTGTATCTGCCTCTTTTCGGAGCGAGATGACATTTTCTGTCACCGCATCGAAGGAGTCGTCATGACTAATTAAGAACAATTGATCAAAATCCCCAGTGGCAATTTGGATGGCCAAAGCTAGGCTTTCCCGGCGCTCCTGATCTAAATTAG
>JAAZLB010000348.1 GCA_012799535.1 Bacillota bacterium
CCACATTTAGTGCACCTTATAATGGGCATGAGGCTTCAGTATTTAGGGTGACCCGCAACACCATTCAGGATTTATCTGCTTTCCAAAAGGACGAGACTACTTATGTGGTGTGGTCCGAACGGGATCGCCATTTTCAAATTCGCTACGCCCAGATTGAACAGGGCAGAGTGGTGGAGATGGAAACTGTATCCAACAGTACCGATTTATCAGTAAGACCAAGTATAACAGTTGACCAGCAAGGGATAGCACATATTGCTTGGATGGAAACTAGTGATATAGGTGTAGAGATTCACTACAGTAAACGGGACTCCAATGGTTGGAGCGAACCGTTAAAAATTGGGGATGGCTCGGTTCAGGACATTCAGCAAGGTGGCAGTATTGACCTAATCACAACTAGAGAGGGAGTAGCCATAGCGTGGGCCGCTTTACCCCGCAATACTTCTCGTTTGTTCGTGTATTTAGCCCAAGTGTCCCCAAACGGTCAGGTAACAGAGCCCCTGGCCTTAACGCTCGGGAGTAAAGCTAAGTTTGTACCAGATACTTCCCAACTACAATTAGTGTGGCAGGGGGTTGGCCGTTTTGGTTCCGAAATTAACCATGGTTATTTTGAAGAAGGGCGCCTGAAAGATGTAACTAATCTAACCGTGGGCCGGAAGGCAGCCTTCCGACCCGAGGTGATTTATCGTGATGGTTATCTCTACATTTATTGGCTCCAAGCCCATCAAGAGCGTGGCTATGGGGTATTCGGAATTAATAACCAGTATCCGAAAGCAATTAGTTTTTGGCGTAAAGTGGGCATTGACGAGAGTGCCCCCCTTATTCATCTGTTCTTCTTGTTTGTTAGTACCCTCATGTTGGCAGTTGTCTACACCATCTTAAATCTTGGGGTGCTTTTTGTGGGCGGCTTAATTTATGCTTTGATTCAAAGGTCAGAAAAGTATCGCAGGCAATCTCTGTTCTATCGAATTGCTTTAATTGCGGCTATTTTAACCGTCACACGCTATCTACCCATCCCCAAGGGGAGCCCAGAGTTTTTTGGGCTAATACATTATGGAGTATCCTTTGTGCTGGCTTTAATGGGCACCTATTTGATTATGCGGAACGTTAAGCAAAGGAGTGCCTTTGTAGATATTACCCTAATATTGCTCTGGATGCTACTCTTCCAATTTTTCACCCTGATTCCCCAGAATATACTACAGTAAGGAGTGGTCGAGATGAAAACTCAAACTTGGAAAACAGTGGGTACCATTCTCCTAGTCTGCTTTGGGGGTCTAGCAGCTGTGCTCATCAGCTTTGCCTTGACTGGTTTTCCCTTTCCTAGTGAACCAGTTACTCACTTGATTTGGGTAGAATTGGTGTTCTTATTGGTACTCCTAGGGATCCCCCTATTTCGTTAACTTATGGATTATGGCCATTACTTCTTCGATTTTTTCATCGCCTTCACCAGATACCATAGCTTCCCGGACGCAATGGTGGAGGTGATCCTGGAGAATCTGGTGATTAATATTGCGTAAGATGGCCTGAGTGGCTAGAATTTGGTTAGAAATATCTACGCAATAGCGATCATCTTCCACCATTCGCATTAAACCTTCAATTTGACCACGGGCCGTTTTGAGTAGGCGCATGATTTTCTCTTGATCGGATTTCATGACTATCTACCAAAAAGGCCTTTTTTGTCTTTAATGGACACCACTTCATAACCCGCTTCACTAACCGCGTCTCGGATTAGTTTTTCATTCCATTCTCCCTTGACGGTGATAGTGGCCTCTTCCTTTTTTAGATTTACACTTGCCTCTAAGCCAGGTAGTTTATTTAGAGCATTTTCTACTCGTTTTTGGCAATGTCCACAAGTCATGCCTGTAATTTTTACCACTTTTTTCATCCTCATTTTGCTCCTTTTCTATAATCTCGGTTCAAAGCGTCTTAAACGAAGGGCGTTAGTGACTACAAAGATTGAACTTAAACTCATGGCAGCCGCTGCGTACATGGGATTTAGCTTCCAACCAAAGAAGGGGAAGAATAATCCCGCGGCAAGGGGAATTCCTAGGGTGTTATAAAAGAACGCCCAGAATAGGTTTTGTTTGATGTTACGAATAGTAGCTTTACTTAACTGAATCGCCGTAGCCACCTCAGTTAAGCCATTGCGCATTAAAACAATGTCCGCGGATTCAATTGCTACATCAGTACCTGCCCCAATGGCTATGCCTACATCGGCTCTAGCTAAGGCTGGGGCATCATTAACTCCATCACCAACCATGGCCACAAGCTTTCCTTGTTCTTGGAGGTTACGAATTTCCCGTTCCTTGTCTTCAGGTAACACTTCCGCAATTACAGTATTAATTTCTAGTTCTTTTTGGATAGCCTCTGCGGTGCGTCTGTTGTCCCCGGTGAGCATCACTACATCGATACCCAATCCTTTTAGGGTCTTGATTGCACGTTTACTTGAAGGTTTGACCACATCCGCCACAGCAATAAGCCCAATTACAGCTTGGGGTGTGGCGAAATACATGGGTGTTTTGCCCTCTTGGGCTAATCGGTCCGCTTCCACTGCGAAGTGTCCTAGGGGAATACCATGCTCTTCCATGAACGCCATGTTTCCGGCCAAATAAGGTTGTCCCTCGATTATGGCGTGCACCCCCTTACCTGGGACCGCTGCGAAATCTTCTACTGGCAGAAGTTGAAGTTCACGTTTAGTAGCTGCACTAACAATTGCTTCCGCTAAAGGATGTTCGGAGGGTTTTTCTAAAGAAGCGGCGATGATAAGCAGTCGCTCCTGGTCTAAGTTTGGTCCTGGTAGTACATCTGTAACCTGGGGTTTACCCTCCGTAATGGTTCCAGTTTTGTCGAGCACTACCGTATCTAGATTGTGGGCGGTTTCTAGAGCTTCAGCGGACTTAATTAAAATTCCGTGTAGCGCTCCCTGTCCAGTTCCTACCATGATGGCTACAGGTGTAGCTAAACCTAGAGCACAGGGACAAGAGATCACTAAAACTGCAATTCCGATGGTTAGGGAAAATTCAAAGGAATAACCTAAAAGTAGCCAGATGATGGTAGATAGTAAGGCGATGCCAATTACTACAGGCACAAAGACTCCACTAATTTGGTCCGCCAGCTTTGCAATGGGAGCCTTAGAAGAACTAGCTTCTTCTACCAACCGAATGATTTGAGCTAAGGTTGTATCATCTCCGATACGCTGGGCTTCAAAGTGGAAGGAACCGGTCTTATTAATTGTGGCAGAATAGACCTGATCACCCACTCCCTTAGCTACAGGGATACTTTCTCCAGTTAAAGCAGATTCGTCCACTGCTGAATTGCCAAAAACAACTACCCCGTCAACTGGGATACTCTGTCCCGGTTTGATCACGATCACATCACCAACAACAACTTCACTTACAGCAACCTCTACTTCTTGTCCATCCCGAATCACTGTTGCCACTTTCGGTGCTAAATCCATTAGCTTCGCAATGGCATCAGAAGTCTTTCCCTTAGAGCGAGCTTCTAGGTACTTACCTAAAGTAATTAGACCAAGAATCATGGCCGCTGATTCAAAATAGAGATCATGACTATATTGAGCTACTAAATCCCAGTCGCCATGACCTAAGCCATAGCCAATGCGAAAGAGGGCAAAAACCCCATATAAGACTGCTGCCCCCGAACCAATGGCAATTAAAGAGTCCATATTAGGGTTGCGGTGCCAAAGGGTTTTAAAGCCAGTTTCATAGTATTGGCGGTTAACATAGATTACAGGTAGGGTTAAAAGTAGTTGCACCAAGGCCATGGTCATAGCATTTTCTAAGCCTAATAACCAACTAGGTAAAGGGAGACCAACCATGGGGCCCATGGCCACATAGAGTAAAAGTAGCATGAAAACGAGGGACACGGTAACCCTTATTTTCATCGCTTCGATTTCACTTTGAATCTGACTTGAGTCTTGGAGATGGTCTTGCCCTTTAGCTTGCCCCACCAACGAAGCGCTATAGCCTGCATCGTGGACCGCAGAGATGATCGTCTCTTGATTTAAGATTGTATCGTCGAACTCCACTACCATATTATTGGCTAGGAGATTTACATTAACGGATTTGACCCCCTCAATTTTGGATACCGCCTTTTCCACAGAGGTGGAACAAGCAGAACAGGTCATTCCTATAACTTCAAATTTCTCTTTCATCGCACTCACTCCCCACTACACCCCCGGGGGGTGTTCTTTGACTTAACTATATTACAATGGGTCCCTTACTGTCAACACCCTTTGTTCAGATTTTTCCTTGATGACAAGATGACAAAAGCCAGGCTAGAAGCCCAGCTTTTTCGTTTGCTTTTTCCAGTATCGTTTGAAGATGAAATTACCTTTAATCTTTCCTGGATTGTCCAGGTTGTTCTTAACCCATTCTTGCACAAGATTAGCTTCTCGTTGCCAAGCATCTTCCATAATTTCTTCAAGAAGTTCGGGGTTCACATCAGTTAGATCTAAGCCATTAACCCGCTGTAGTACTTCCTGTTCGAGTTGGAAGGCTGCCTGAAGATAGTTATCTAATTCAGGAATTTTGTTTTCCAAAATCAGGCGGTGAAGGCGTTCCCTAAGTAGCCAAAAGTCCAATGCCTCTTTTTCTTGTGTGGCTCCAAATAGCACTTGATTTTGGGTCATCCAGTAGGGTTTGAAGACGGAAATACAAGGTGTAGAACTACCGGTGATCCAATAGGTATCAAAGTCTTCGTTTAGGGAAGCCACATAGCTACCTGTGGTATGATCTCCCACTAGTGATCCCCCGTGCATACAAACACTTTTTAAAGATGGTTGATTAAAGGGTTGTTCATGTTTGGGATGGTGAGAACGGAGAATTTCCAGCATGGTTTCTACTGTAATGTGGCCCTTGGTTTGTTCTAGCTTAGCTGTGCACGCCTCAAAGCGATGGGCAGAACCACTAGCAGTAGAGTACAAGCGATCCGAGTAGCAGTTGGCGAAGTGGAAATCCTCCTCAGAACGACACCATTTTTGCTCAAGGGCGTGGCTAATTAATTCGGGGTGGGCTAAATCAAATTCCTTACCAATGCTGAGGCGGTTAGAAATTGCTCGCACATCCTTAACCTTTTCCCCAACCCAATAAGGGCCAGCTGTTTCTAAAACCCAAGCAGAAGTGCGATCTGCAATTAAAAAGGAATTGTGGTAGACAAACTTCTTCTCGTAACCACAATTGCCTCCCTGTCCGTATGTTTCAAGGAGCTCGATAATGAAATGTAAGGCTTCTTCGCTCGTCTGGCAGCGTTCTAACGCTAAGCGGACCATGTCCATACCAAGCAAAGCGGGTGGTCCCTGTTTCACTTTAGTGAAAACCGCTTCATTACCAATATTAAGCCCAAATTCGTTGCAGCCCATTTCCGCTCCCCACATCCAAGAGGGCTTTAGCAGAAGCACATCATATGTTTCCTCTACTTGATCAATAGAGATATAGGTGCATTGTAGCTTTGTCCCAGGTGGATGACGTTGCCGGGGTATGCGGATCAGCAAATGGGGTTCGTTGGCTTGGCGGTCACTATTTTTAGCAAAGATCACATTTCCATCCCGAGTGGAATTACCTAAGGCGACCATGGTATCACACATATACATTCCTCCTTCATCCTTTGGCAACTAGTTCGCTTACTGCGAGCGAAAGTCCTTGTACTTGGGCATTTGGGGGGTTATTTATTGCGAAGAGAAGCTTTTGGTCGAAAATTAGCGTTTTAACAAGGAAGGTGGAGTTAAACACCTGAAATTGGGGATTTAAATACTTTGATCAATCTTTCACAAATCTGTATAGTGATACACGTAGTGTGGATTACATAATATTGAGGTGAAAACGGTGCATAAACGGCAAATTGTACTCTTTATTGCGTTATTATTATTCTGGTTATTACTATCCTCCGAATACGATGTGCAGCACATGATTACTGGAATAGCCCTTTCGGCGTTTTTGACTTGGTTCTGGCGGGATCTTGCCTACTTATTACCTAGCAAGTCACTAACAAGGGATTTGCCCGGTCTAATTCTGTTTGGCTTAGCTTTGCTTTGGGAGATTATCTTGGCTAATATTGCCGTAGCTAAGAGTGTGCTTTCTAGCCGTTCTAAGCTCAATTCGGGGTTTGTCTCTTTTCAGCCTAATTTGGAAACCTCTTGGGGAAGGGTGCTGTTGGCTAACGCCATTACCATTACTCCAGGTACCCTAACCATTGACGTTAATCCTGATACAGGAGTGTTTATGGTCCATGGTTTAACCAAGGAAATGCGGGAAGGTTTAGCGGATGGGCGCTTAGTCAGATTGATTCAACGTTTGGAAGGGAGTAGACCGAAATGAGTGTTATATCTCTAGTCATTATTATCCTCATGTTTTTAGCGCTCCTGGACTTCGTACGAGCAGTGATTGGCCCTACCGCTGTGGATCGCATTGTGGCTTCTTCTGCCATTAGTACCAAGGGCATGGCTGTAATTATCCTTTTGGCCATTGCTAACGATAACATGAGTTTTATTGACGTGGCTCTAGTTTTAGCTCTTTGTGGTTTCGTAGGCTTATTAGCCTTACTCCGCTCTTTGTTGCCAGATGATGCGGCCCAACTTACCGCGGAGATTGAAGAACGTCCAGCCACTTTAGTACGATTTATTGGGGAGGAGGGAGAATAGATGGCAGTCAATATTTTGTTTTTCATTTCTTTGGTATTTTTCGCCTTAGCATCAATTGGCTTACTTCGTTTTCCCGATGCCTATAGTAGATTGCATGCGGCCTCTCTCGGTGATACCCTTGGCTTTGGCCTCATTATTATAGCGACAATGATTTTGGTTCCCGATCTCATTAATCGTTTCAAATTATTGCTGCTTTTAGGAGTCGTGTGGATTGTTAACCCCACTACATCTCACTACGTGGGCAAAGTTGCCCTCCTTCGTGGTAACTGGGTAGTCTTACGGCGGGGACGTACTTCTAAAAAAGAGGGAGGGGAAACTCTGTGAGTCCACAGATTATCGATTTTCTCAACATCATCTTTTTAGGTTTCCTAGTGGTGATTGCTATTGCGGTTTCCTATGTTCGTGATTTGTTATATGCTGCCATTCTCTTGGGTGCCTATAGTGTGACCATGGCTTTGATTTGGCTACTCATGAGTGCACCGGACTTGGCAATTACTGAAGCAGCCGCAGGAATTGGCATGACCACCTTAATGATTGCTGTAATTAGTAAAACGGGACGGGAGGAGGAGTAGGCCTTGTCACGTAATATTGCGGCGTTTCTCTTGGTTTGTATTGGCGTTGTGATGTTTTTGGCCATTGCAGAGTTACCTTTGTACGGTAGCCCTGATACACCTGTACAGAACTATGTGGCTGAGCGATACATCGATGGCGCCCTAAGTGATACTGGTGCCTTAAATATGGTAGCATCTATCGTTATTGACTATCGGGCCTATGATACCTTAATTGAGACCACCGTTTTGTTTACCTCTATCATTGCCGTGTTCTTAGTTTTAAAAAAGGGCATCAATTAGAAAGGGTGACTGTTTATGAGTGACTTTGTTTTAAAACGTGTAGTAGCCCTATTGTTACCCTTTGTGCAGATGTTCGGGCTATATGTGATCTTCCATGGTCACCTTTCACCAGGGGGTAGCTTTTCGGGGGGTATCATTGTTGGTCTAGGCATGATTGCCTTTAGTTTAGTCTTTGGTCTAGAAAAGGGTAGTGAAAAACTTACAGAGCGTACCACTACCTTGATTGAGTCCTTTGGAACTCTTTGGTATGGTGCCATGGGTTTAGTGGGTGTTTTACGTGGTAGCTCTTTTCTCATGAATAAGGGTAGTGGGGTGCCTTTAGGCGAACCTGGTAAACTTTATTCTGGAGGCCTAATTCTTTTGATTACCCTAGGGGTAGGCCTTAAAGTGGCTAGTACCATGGTTACTTTATTTAATGCTCTAATGGAAGAGGAGGATTAGAATGGGCGATTTGATCAACCGCATCTTACAAAATTATCCCTATATTTTTGCCCTAGCCCTATTTGGCATTGGCACCTTCACTGTTTTAACCCATTCCAATCTACTCAAAAAGGTTATTGGAATCAACATTATGGAAGGTAGCACCTACCTCTTTTTCATTGCAGCTGGAAATATTCGCGGTGGGGTAGCACCTATTAAGGATATGGCTAGTCAAGGTGAAGTGATTCATGTAAATCCCTTGCCCCAGGCTCTCATGCTTACTGGGATCGTAGTTAGTGTGAGCGTTACCGCCCTATCTTTAGCTTTAATTATGAGACTATACAAGCTCTATGGAACAGTAGATGCTAGAGAAATTCATCAGATCAGAAACGAGGTGAGAGCAAGTGGCAACAGCAATTAGCGAAAACTTGCCAGTTTTACTGGTAGTCATGCTTTTATCCACTGCCTATATCTTACCTGTCCTCACTAGGGTAAGGCGCTTTCGCTTAGTGGAGATCTTTAGCATTCTCGCCCTATGTCTGACGCTGGTAGGTGGAGCTTATTTGGCTAAAGAGGTTTTACATAATGGATCCTTCCACTACCAAGTGGGGGGATGGCCCGCTCCTTGGGGTATTGAATTGGTAATTAACTCTCTAACGGGGTTATTTTTGATCACCATTGGCTTTGTGACCATTCCCATTATGCTCTATGCGTCTGCTGATTTGGTGGAAGAGGTTGGTAGCAGGCAAAGGGCTATTTGGTTCATGACTTTGTTTTTGCTCTTAACAGCTGCCTTAACTGGGTTGGCTGTCACCGGCGATATGTTCAATGTCTTTGTTATGGTTGAAGTAGCATCCATTGCTAGTGTGGCTATTGTAAGTGCTCGCAATGATGCGGCCTCAGTAGAAGCTACCTTTAAGTATCTCATGTTAGCCACCATCGGTTCTGGCTTTGTAATGTTAGGGATTGGTTTTCTTTATATTCTTACAGGCAACTTGAATATGGGTTTTATTCAACATGAATTGAGCACTACTTGGCAGAACTATCCTACGGCTTTGTGGATGGGGATGAGTTTTTTCATGGTTGGTTTTGGGGTCAAATCTGCCCTCTTTCCCCTCCATGTTTGGCTACCAGATGCCCACTCTACAGCGATTACACCAGCTAGTGCCATGCTTTCTTCCTTAGCCATTAAAGGCTATATCATTGCTTTACTTAAAGTATTTTATATGGCAGTGGGAGCCCAGATTATTTTGGCCCTACCGATTACCAATATTCTGTTAGTGTTGGGTATGGTTGCCATTATTGCAGGTGCCCTCTTTGCTCTGGCCCAAGATGAGTTAAAGCGCCGTTTGGCTTTTTCTACTGTTTCTCAGGTGGGCTATATTTTCCTAGGAATCGGTTTAGGAACAGTTCAAGGCTTAGGTGGTTCGTTAATGCATATTCTCAGCCATGCCATTACTAAGGCTTTATTGTTCTTAGCTGCTGGTAGCATTGTTAAGTACACTGGAGAGAGCAAGATTAGCGAAATGGCGGGAGTAGGTTATCAAATGCCCGTTACCGTTGGTGTATTTACCGTTGGAGCCCTTTCGATGGTAGGAATTCCTCTGTTTTCTGGGTTCGTAAGTAAATGGCAACTACTATTAGGAAGTCTCCAAGCGGGCAACTATTTAGCAGTTCTAGTCCTAGTTCTTGGAAGTTTATTAGCAGCCGCCTATTTGTTACCTGTTGTGAAAGTGGCTTTTTTCCAAAAGCCAGAGGAAAAACCCCTCTATGGGGAGGCTGCCTATGTGCAGCTGGTGGCTATGCTCTTTTTAGCTGTCTTAATTATTCTTGTGGGTACTTTCCCTGGTGCTTTATTAGAACTGGCGCAACAGGCTGCTAGAACTTTGCTCGGTTTGGAGGTTTTACTATGAGTTCAGTCTTAATTATGACCGCGATCCTAATTAGCACCTTCGGAGCTTTATGGGTAGCAACCCTACCTGAGCAATCTATAGTGGAAAGAAACGCAGTGGTCTTTGGAACCTCACTTGTGGGGGCATTAATCGTCTGGGGTTTGTTGGTAGGTGTACTCCAGACAGGTATTTATCCCAGCATTGAAGTGGGGATTGCGGCCCTCAAATGGAAGTTGACCCTAGATCCCCTCGGCCTCACCTATGGAGTAATTGCTTCAACCTTATGGGTTTTTGCAGCGATCTACTCCTTCGGTTATTTAAGTGGGGATCAAAGGCAAAGACAATATTTTACATTCTTTCTTTTGTCTGCAGGTATTACCTTAGGTATTGCCTTTGCAGGCAACCTCTTTACCCTCTATCTGTTTTACGAACTGCTTACCTTCAGCACCTATCCTTTGGTGGTGCATCAAGGTGACAAGGGAGCCTTAGAAGCTGGTACGAAATACATTAAGTATAGCTTGGTGGGAGCTACTTTTATTCTAGCCGGATTGGTTACATTGTGGAGGATAACAGGTGGTAATCTAGATTTCCAAACCTTGCCCCAAGTATTTCCTTTAATATCCACAAAACAAACGGTTACTTTGTTCTTTTTGTTC
>JAAZLB010000051.1 GCA_012799535.1 Bacillota bacterium
AAAAAAGATGCTAGGTAAATTACCTAGCATCTTACTATTTTCACCTGCACCTTCCGGTGCCTGGGTCCATCGAACTCACAGAAATAGATTCCTTGCCAGGTGCCTAGCTGCAGCTGGCCTTTTTCTATAGGAATGGTGCACGAAGATCCCATCAAAGAGGTCTTAATATGTGCGTGGGAGTTTCCTTCGTAATGACGATAATCGCCCTGAACCGGAAAAACCCGTTCTAGATTGGTAAGAATATCTCTGAGCACATCTGGATCACCATTTTCGTTAATGGTAACCCCTGCGGTTGTATGAGGAACATAGACTATCGCTAGCCCATCGTTTACACCCTCATCATCAACCACCCTTTGAACATCCTTAGTGATCTCAATGAATTGTTGATCCTTTGTAGTCCGCACGGCGAAGATCACGAACCTTTCACCTCCTCAAAGGCGAATTTAGATCAAGGGTCTCATAAGTCTGACCCCAATTCTTTAAGAAGGTGGCTATAGCCTGCTCGGTTTCGCCATGGGTGACAACTTGGTGTAAAAACTCCCCAGTAATGGTCACACTATCAACTCCACCTTCTAGTAAGATTTGTAGCTGATGGGCACTTTTTACGCTGGCTGCAATAATCTTTGTAGGTAAATCGTATTGCTCCAACGCCCATTTCATCTGGCACGTTACTTCAGCTCCAGAACCACCAAGGCCATCTATTCTGTTCACATAGGGGGCTAGAAAGTGAGCGCCAGCCCGGGCCGCTAACACCCCTTGAGAAACGGTGAAAATGGCAGTAGCAGTGGTTCGATAACCTTCAGCAGAAAGCTCCTTGATTGCACCTAACCCAGCTGGGTTAACTGGGATCTTAGGAATGATTTGCTCTGGAGCAATCTCCACTAACATTTGAGCTTCCACTACAATTTCAGGAGTAGTAGTGCCGAGAACTTGCGTGTGCACTTCGTCCAATCCTAAACCCACTAACTCCTGCAACAGCTCTTTAAAAGCTTGATTTTCTCTCGAGACAATCGTCGGGTTAGTAGTGATCCCCCGGATTGGAAACCATAACGCTGATTCAATCTCCCCTACATTTGCACTATCAATATAGATATCCATGAACGTCCCCCTCACTTTAATTTCTCTGCGTATATACTCCCCGTTTCTAGGGCTTGCGGAAAGTTAAACAATAAAGCAAACCATCGCAGATCTCTTTGACGCTAATGTCTTGCATTTCAGCTGGCACATGGTCTACAGGCGCGTTCAGTGTTATAGTTCTTTTTTGGTAATAACGGCGCACGAAAGGAGTACGTTCATATGTTCCTGAAGCCAACTTTTCCGTTTCATCTACAATCATAATCTTAGAACCAGGTTTAGCAATTCTAATCATTTCACGAATTGCTTGGTCCTTATCATTAAAAAAGTTAATCCCCCCAACATGGTAGACAACATCAAAGGAATTATCCACAAAAGGCACCGCTTCTGCATTCGCCTGAACTATGTGGGCATCACGCTTCCATTTCTTCAGGTTTCTAACACAGGCCTTCAACATTCCAAAGGAAATGTCTAAACCAAAAAAATCAATCCCCTGGGGCAAATAAGGTAGATTATCTCCGGTACCAACAGATATCTCCATTACCTTGCTCTTGTCCTGAATCTCAAGCTCATGTAGAAACTGCTCCCTATACTGTCTTTCCCCACCAAACTTAAAATAAAAATAAAGCTTGTTCGACAAATTATAAAAAGGTGCTATCTTGTCATAAAACTGCTGATACTTCAAATTATCTCCAGACAATTCCGTTTCCCCAAGAAGTAATGGAATACCATCTCTAATAGGATATACTCTTCCAGAACGGGGATTGACCAGATTGCCCTCGATTAACTCCAACGTTTCCTTAGTTTGAGGATCACAATACATTTCTAATTGCATCAAAAAACACCTCCAACTAACTCACATACCACTGAGCCTGAGCTTCATACATTTCTTGATACTTTCCGCCACCTCTGACCAGCTCATCATGGGTACCAATGGCTACAATTTCCCCTTGATCCATAACCACAATGCGATCAGCCACCCTGGCAGATCCCAAGCGATGGGTAACTAAAATTGCTGTTTTCCCCCGAGACATTTCTTCAAACTGACGGTAAATCCTTGTTTCTTCTAAAGGATCAATGGCTGCGGTTGGTTCATCGAGGACAATCAGATCATGCTGACGATAAAATCCTCTAGCAATAGCCACCCTCTGCCATTGTCCACCAGAAAGATCCACCCCGTCAAATTCCCGGGACAACATTGTATCTAAACCCTGGGGGAAAGTAACTTTATCTAAGGACACGTCTGCTTTGTCTAACGCCTCCGTAAGTCGATCTCTCTTACCGTGCTCTAGATCACTAATGGTAACATTTTCCTCCAAAGTCATTTGATAACGTTGAAACTTTTGGAACACACCGGAAATTCCTTTAAATAATGCTTCAGGGGCTATCTCTTTCGTATTATGTTCGCCGATGAAGACATCCCCTTCAGTTGGTAGGTAAAGCCCGGTTAAGAGACGCACTAAAGTGCTCTTTCCTGCTCCGTTGTGGCCTACAATGGCCAAAGTCTCCCCTGGATATAGCTGGAGGCTGACATTACGCAGACTAGGCTCTTTGGCCCCAGGATAAGTGAAAGAAGCGTTTTTCGCCACCACTCCCTCACCAGGATTCACCTCTACCAACTTGCCTACCCTTTCTGGACGTTCTAAAAAGTTTAGGAAGTTTCGTACAGTTCCCATGTTCTTACTTATGGAGCCAAAGTGGCGAACGATAACTTCTTCCGCGATATTAAACATCATACCAATAGAGGCAAAGACTGCAGCAAAACCCCCAACACTAATCTCACCTTGTAATAAGGCGGTGATTAATAAGTACAACACCCCTCCGTAACCTGCCAAGGTAATCAACTGCATACCCAACTCTAATAGCCCCGTACGAAATTCTGCAGTCCAGCGCTTAGCCTGCAAAGCGTTGAGAACCGAAAAGTACAAATCTCGAAAATAGGGGTAGGCACCTAGCTGCCTCGTTTCTTTAAAGTATTCCCGATCACAGAGGCAACGCTCATAATAATCAAACTCTCGCCTTAAGGGAGCTGATTCATCCTCTAACTTGGCATAGACGGTACTGCGAACGAGCTGTGTAATGGCCACCGGTACGTAAATTAATAAAACACTTAGGGCCAAGATAGGCTTTAGTGTATACAAATACCACCCCATAAACAGGAAATAGGGTGTATAAAACATGAAAACCATATTACCAATCAAAGTAAGATAAAGACTATTAACTGCCCCTTCATTAGCTTTATTAACCTCATCTAAAAAGTCGGGATGTTCAAAGGCGATGGGATCTATCCTAGTTGCCTTAGCGTGAATGCGAACACCAAGATGCCCCCGCATTCTCTCAATTACTTCTTGCGCAGTGAAATTGTGGATACCGTTTATTATTTCCTTTAAGATGATCACACCACCCAAAAACGCTAAGGACCCATACACTGCATGTACTTGCCACTGTCCCCCAACCACAGCACTCACTGCGTCGAAAAAACTTTGAAAGGCGAAAGTGGTTACAGCGTGGAACAAACCGTGAACAACCCCCAAGAGCGAATATGCAAAAAACAAGCCAGGAATAGCTGCCCAAATTAGCTTGAACAACCGGCGGTAAACCCCGATTGGAGAAAGCTTTTTCAACTATACCACCCCCGTTGACTCTGGTACATATCTGCATAAATTCCATTTAAGGACATGAGTTCGTCGTGACTACCTTGTTCGGCAAGCCTGCCTTGGTCAATGACAAAAATCTGATCTGCTAGTTTTGTGGAACCTAAGCGATGACTGATAAAAATGGTGGTCTTGTCTTGGCTAATCTGTTCAAAGTGTTCGTAGAGACGACTTTCAGAGAGGGGATCCAAAGCGGCAGTTGGTTCATCTAGAATCCTAAAGGGCGCCAGGTTATAAACCGCACGAGCCATAGCCACCCGCTGCCATTCTCCACCTGATAGGTCCTGGCCCCCCTCCTTGATTTTCCCTAAAGGAGTATCTAAGCCTTGGGGCAACCTAGCAATCACATCCACAAGGTCTAATTCAGCCGCTGCACTTTCAACGCTCACCCCATTAGCCAACTTTCGAGGGTTGCCAAGCTCGATGTTTTGCCCAAGGGAAATATAATAACGGGCGAAATCTTGGTAAACCACATGAAAAAATGCTTTAAGATCCCCTTGAGAATACTCCCGAAGGCTACGACCATTGAGCAAAATCTCACCTGAATAATTGTCATAGAGACCCGTCATTAACTTGGTAATGGTAGTCTTGCCAGCACCATTGGCACCTACAAAGGAATAATGACCACCGGGCTCGATTTTGAAAGAAATTTGGTCTAAAATCAGTTTTTCTGTACCGGGATAACGGAAGCTTACATTAACAAACTCTAAGGATTCGAAAACGGGCGGCGGCATGCTCGGCAGACTTTGAGCATCACAGCTCTCTTCTAACGCTACGAAATTGGTTAAATCCCTCATATACTCCTTGCTTTTAGCCAATTGATCCATAGAACCGACAAACTGCCAAGACATGAGATCTACCAAACCAAAGGTCGCATTTACGAGAGCGATAAACATACCGATACTAATTACCCCAGACAGCACCGGTTGCAGCAAGATGCCTACAACGAGTACCGAAGTAAGCGCGGTAATACTAGAGCCCAGCTTCATTCGGATAAACCATTTTTTCCTAGTTTCATATTCTTTAATGCGGGCTTCTTCGTAATGCTTGTGCCAAGTATCATTAAGCTGATGCCCATAACCAAAAAGCGAACGCTCCTCAACACTTTCCCGCCCCAAAAGCACATTACTAAAATACTGATATTTCCGCCGGAACTTAGAGACTTCTCGATTCACCTCATAAGAAGCTCGTCCGCTTTTCATTCCTAGGAAAAACAGGGGGAAAGAAACAACAAGAACTAAGAGAGCAGCCCACCAAGCCTGTTGTAACAAGATTGCTAGCAAACCGATGATTCTTAAAACATTACTAGCCATGCCCATTAAATTGCTGAATCCAGTCATGATCTGGTCTTCTGCCCCACCGGCCACTCGAGTAATCAAATCCCAGGTATCAGGATTCTCAATGTGATAATAGGCTAGATGCGTTCTCTTTTCAGTTACTGAAGTGCGATACTGAGCCTCAAGTCCCATGCGTAGCCTGGTGTTGGCAAAACCCATTAAACGCCACAGAATCCAACCATAAGCAATCAAACCTAAGAGAGCTAAGATCACTGGGTAGATTTCTTTAAGGCCCATGGACCCCTGATAAATCTGCAAAGCACCATCAATAAACCTAGCTGTAACCACAACTTGCATAGTGGGAATTATGCCAACTAAAGCATATTGCAGACCTAAGAAGCCTGTTGCGCCAGGGTTACAACGAAAAGGGATCCGCACAAGATCCCCTAAACCATATTCTCGCTTTTCCAACCCAGTTAGCACTCGTTTTACACCTCCTGGACATACATGGTCTTAATATCCTTGGAAATTCCCATGGCTACAGCTAAAAGACTAGTCACTAGACCACTAAATAGTAAGATATAAAAGGGAGAAATCTGGTCCACTAATACACCTGCGAGAGCCATTGAAACAGGCACGAGCATTTGCACCATGCTATCCAGAAGACCAAACACCCTCCCCCGGTAATAATCGGGCACAGTCTCTTGAAGCATCACTTGAAAGGGAACGTTAACCATGATATTAAATAGCCCAATAAGGAACATTGGTGCTGCTAAGGCAATTAACATGGTCAACTGATTGAGGGATTCGTGAATTAGTGGTAAAGCCAAAAACCCCATTATAGAACCAATTACTCCTTGGGCCATAATGCCCACAGTCAATAGACGATCCTTTGTGAATCGTTCTGTCAAAAAACCAATGGCTAGAGTGCCCACCAAGAAACCCACTGGTAAAGCTGATTGGGCAATACCGAAATGTTGTGCCTCCATTTTTAATATCTCTTTCCCTAAATAGGGGAAGAGCACTCCGCCCATTGGAGCACCTAAAAAGTTCAGGGCAACGGCAAAAAGAATGAGTGTGCGCAAACCAGCATTACTCCAAATGTAGCTGAACCCTTCCTTCAAACTAGTGACAAACTGCTTGCCCCCACTTTGCTTCGGGCCACCGTTGTCCACCCTTTCCACTTGGGGAAAACGAATGAACATTTCGGAAAAGGCTGATAGCAAAAAAGAAACTCCGTTGATGACAAAAACCCCTAGGTACCCTGTGGTTCCCAAGAGTAGGGCACCAATAACCGGTCCAATAATCATGGTAGCGCTTCTCGAAAAATTGTTGAGCGCATTAGCTTTCACTAGTTCTTCTTTCTTTACCAAACCTGGAATAGTCGCGGAGATTGCAGGTCCGAATAGTACTCCGCAGAGAGCTGAGATTGTGGTTCCTATGTAGAGAATTGGCAAGTTAAGCAAGCCGGCGTGGAAAACCCAAGCCATCCCAAGAGAAATTAAGCCCCTGGCAATGTCCATAGATACAACAATGGTCTTTCGATCCCACAAATCGGCTAATACTCCCGAAAACGGCGCTAAAAGCACGCCTGGAATCGAAGAGACAAAGAGTAATGTACCCAAAGCCGCACCGGAACCGGTTATGTCTAAGACTAACCAGGTGAGGGCAAAATAAAGGATGCCATCGCCAACCTGGGAGACTAACCGGCCCCAAAATAACAAACCATAGTCACGGTTAATGAATATACGTTGCCAAAGTCTTTGTTTTTCTGCTGTTGTCATCTCCATCATTCCCATCTAGTTGATCTTGACTTAAGTTTATCAACTACGACTATCTGCCAACAGCTCCCCCAGATGGGTAATTTCTCCGCCTGAGGTCTGATTTCACAAAAAATTGCCTAAAAAACGTTCCTGCCAAGTGCTATGTTCTCTCTGGTATAGATCTAGCTGATCGTACAAATAAGGCACAAACTCCTGAAAAGTGGGATATAAATCCCTGTTATTTTCGTAAAACTCCAGTTGTTCTACAACATAGCGAATTAGATAAAAACCCCGTTCTTCGTGGTAGTTGATTAATCTCATTTCCATTTCTGGCTCAAAAAGATCCCGGGCCGCCATTATTTCTACCCCACGTAAAACCTGCTCATTCAAAAAGATGGTTACCGTGGGGTAAGCCTGGTTCTTCATCACTTGACGTACGGGAACTAAGAGGGGGCGGAGTTTTTTAGCCCGTTCAGAATAAGCTTCTAGACTAGGGTTAACAAAGGCATGGCCTAACTCATGAACTGTGAGATGTTCTAAGGAGACTCCTGTAGGAAATTCTGGTTTTCCTTGGCTCACTCCATTTTCGCGGATAATCTGGTAAGCAATCATTCTTCCCTCCGCTGTTTCTACAGTGGCACCATAACCTCCCCCAGGAAACATACTAGGAGTCATGAGCAGATGAAACTCTTCTGCAGACCAACCAAAGAAGTCTTCTAACCATTTGGTAATCGCTTCAGATCGAAAACCTTGTACAGTATCAGCCAAAACCTCATCTAAATAGGGTTCCCACTCTTCCCAAAACTGGAGAAAGTTCGATTCTTGGGCTAAATCCTTTAGGGCCAAGCGAAAGTCTTCTAACTTTTGACGTCCGCCGGCGCGCTTGACCAGATATTCACTATATTCGTGGGCTAACTCCAACCCTGGTAA
>JAAZLB010000349.1 GCA_012799535.1 Bacillota bacterium
CTCGAAAATCAGATTATACTGACCTATTCAACGGAAAAAGCTTGTATCCTTTTTCACAAGAACAATTAAAAACACAAATTTCCAGTTCTTACAGGAAAACACCCAGATCAAGGCTAATGGAGGACTATGTCGTAAACGATGCTTAAGACATAAACAATTAATAAAATACAGACTATTAACATTACGAACATATAGAACTCCCAATCATACTAGGAATCGGCAAACTTTTGTGTAATACATACAGTGGGAAAGGATGAGATGATGTTAAAAGAGTTGAATCAAGGAACTTGGAGTCGTCCCACCGACAAATCCGCAGTGTATCTCGAAATCGCCCCAGGAGAACAATGGGGAATTAGAGTGACCTTAATTGACTACTATGCTAAAGTGGAGGCTGTTGATGGGCCCCGTGGTGTTTGGTACAAAGCACCTCAACGCTATTGTTCAATTCTTTATCCCCCCAATTTTTGGGAGCGCTTAAGGGGCATCACCCTAGAGCAAAAAATCATGCAAGCCGTTGAGGAAAAACGATTGGTTGCCCAAGAAGAAAACGCCCGTTTAAAGCAGTCTGGTTCCTAAATGGGTTTTTGGGCAGGAAAAGTATAGTATTTCACCGAATCTTTCTCTATGGATGACGTGATTTAGGTTGGGAGGATCTGGCTTGAAACTTTTGATTGTTGGCGACACTGTTGATCCGCAGTTATACGACCATTTCCGGCGTGAGCGTTTTCCCGAAACCATCGATGCCATTTTATCTGTAGGCGATCTGCCTCCATGGTACTTGTCCTATTTAATGTCCGTCTTTAACGCTCCCCTTTATTACGTGCGGGGCAACCACGATGACAATTACGATATGAATCCCCCTGAGGGGGGAGATAACATCCATGGTAAAGTAGTTACCTTTAAAGGATTAACCATAGTGGGCTTCGAGGGTTCTATGTTTTACCATCACCCTAGTGCTGTGCAATATACTGAGCGAGAAATGCGCTGGGTGTGGCGGAAAATGTCGTGGCGATTCCTATTTGGCCGTAAAATCGACATAGTCTTAACCCACGCGCCCCCCTTTGGTATTCATGATGCTGAGGATCTATGCCATAAGGGTTTTTTAACCTTTTCCCGCATTATCCACAAATATAAGCCCCGTTATTTTATTCACGGCCACACCCACTTAAACTATGGCCTAAAACAAAATCGGATTGACGTGGTTAATGATACCACTGTGATTAATGGCTATGGTTTTCATATTTTAGATATTGAATAATACCTGGCCTGGAGTGAAGAAAATTGAGACCTAGAGGAAATATAGAGGCTTTTGATACCCCTAAGGAAAAGTACGGCTTAACTGATTCTATCGATCTTGGTTTACGCATCGTACCAGTTGAGGACATTGTTGGTTCGGTCAACCGCTGGCGGGACTTTGATGCCCGTTTTCGGATCAAGAACAAATCTACCATGTACCGTTACCAAAGGATCAAACAAGCAGTAGAACAGGGCCAGATTATGCCACCTGTAATCCTCTACAAAGTGCGAGACAAATACTATGTTGTAGATGGTAACCACCGGGTGGCAGTAGCTAAAGAGGTGGGTCAAACCTACATAGATGCGGAAGTAGTTGAATTTTTCCCACCGGGCAATAGTGAGCCGAATCTAATCTGGAGAGAAAGTTCCCTATTTGAACGGAAAACTGGTTTGTCCGGAATTGAGTTTACTGAACTTGGTTCTTATGAAAAACTACTCATGCAAATTGAAGAATTTCGCAAGGAGGAATCCCAGGTCATTGGTCATGAGCTTTCATTGGAAGAAGCGAGTGCCAGTTGGGAGCAGGAAATCTATAAACCGGTTGTGGGTTTAATTCGTAAACAACGCTTGTTAGATGAATTCCCCAATCGTACCGAAGCGGATCTTTTCCTCTACGCTTCCTACCACAAGGTGGCGAAAGCCCGCTTAACTAAACAAAAAGTAAGTTACCGAGAAGCCCTAGCAGACTTTAGAGAAGAGCTCCCCCACAAAACCTTTAGAGAGCAAATTGCAGAAACCATTACCAGTCTCTTTGCTCCCGACACACAAGACCAATGCCATCAGGGGCTCATCTTCGATGAAGATGGATTAATTCGGGTAACAGATGGTTGCCATGGTTGCGGACGATGCCAAGACCGCAGCAAGGGTCGGGGCACCATAATTCATGATGAAGATGAGTTTTTCGATCTATAAATACAACGACCGTTCTCTAATACAAGAGGGCGGTCTGTTCTATATAGGAGGTACCATATGCAAATTATCCTAGAAATCTTAGAAAACCTTTATCCTAATCCCAGCACCGCTTTAACCCATAGTAATTCTTGGGAATTATTAGTGGCCACAATTCTATCTGCCCAATGCACGGACGAACGGGTAAATATGATTACACCTGCCCTCTTTGCCGCTTACCCCACTCCTGACGATTTAGCTCAAGCTAGTTTTGACGAGGTGGCCCCCTATATAAAGACGGCGGGTCTGTGGCAGACAAAAACCAAGCACCTGATCAAAACCGCCCAACTCATCGTCACAGAGCATAACAGTGAAGTGCCCCAAACTCGCGAAGAGTTAGAGGCACTACCAGGTGTGGGGCGGAAAACCGCCAGTGTGATCTTGGCCAATGCCTTTGGTATTCCGGCCATAGCCGTAGATACACATGTTTTTCGAGTAGCCAACCGCTTAGGACTAGCGCAGGCCAACAACACCTACCAAACAGAATTACAATTGATGGAGGTAATCCCACAGGAAAAGTGGATCGATGCCCATCATTGGTTAATTTTGCATGGTAGAGCAGTGTGTAAAGCCCGAAATCCACAATGTGAGAGTTGTCCACTTAAGCCCTATTGTGCCTACGGTCAAAACACCTCTGCAACTTAAGGGCTATGGTATCTAACAACTGGAAGAATCCCTTCGCCCCTCGGTACAATGGTCGATAGACTAGAACCTCCACACTTAACCAACGGGGTACATTTAGATAGGGACCGAAAAGGAATTGCACAAGTAATGTAGCCCCTGCAATGGCATATGAAATCAAGGGACCTTGTAACTCATGGGAATCCCAAAAGGGTATGTGTTGTAAATAGTGTACATCCACTGGGTTAAAACTAGTAATACCTAAGGCAGGTAAGACTAATTGGTTCACCTGGGCTTGAGCCCCTAGACCAATACTTAGAAGAATTAGGGTATAAACCCCGAAGACCACCCGGTGTCCTAGGCTTAAATCCCGGATATGGGACCAATCTTGTTGGGGTTTCCCTAAAAAGGTCTTAATCCAGATCTTAGAAATATAGGCGGCAGTTAGACCACCAGTAAAGACAAAAACCCGTTCTAACCATAAAAGTGAAGCCCAGCCCTTTAACTCAAAGGCGTGGAGAATAGCATCATGAATCATAATCTTACTAACATAACCGTTAAACCCCGGTACACCTGTAATGCCAGCGGCCGCTACCAAGAAAAAGAGGAAGGCTACAGGCATTTGCTTTCTTAAACCTCCTAAACGGTCTAAATCTAATTCCCCCGTTTGTAGATAAACGGAACCTGCTAGAAAGAACAGAAAAGATTTAAAAAAAGCATGATTGATCATGTGCATCCAGGCACCAGCAAAACCCCAGGCTCCATCTGGTCCTAACATTACCCCCACACCCATAGAAAATAAGATATACCCCATTTGGCTTATGCTAGAGTAAGCCAAAATTCTTTTCATGGGTGTATGAATCAAAGCCATTAAAGCTCCACCTAACATGGTGATAGCTCCAATCCAGATAATCATGTAGCCGAAAGCTTCTTGCAAATAGAATAATTCAGAGCCTGGTGCCACACTAAACAACACATAGAAAAAACGTAAAAAACCATAGGCTCCAGTCTTAATCATGAGGGCGGAAAGTAGGGCAGACGCAGGTGCAGGAGCCACTGGATGGGCCTTAGGCAACCAAATGTGTAAAGGCAACATCCCCGCCTTAACCCCAAAACCCAAAATTACTACTACAAAAAGCCACCAAGGATTTAAACCAGCAGCCACTAACTGCTCCAACACTGGGGCAAAAGCAGTATTACCCACGATATGCTGAATAAAAAACATCGAACCCAATAGAAAAAGACCACCGATTACACTCATAAATAGATAGACATTACCTGCTTTTAGCGCTTCTGGGCTCTCCTCATGGATTACTAAAAGATAAGCGGCAAAGGTCATAAGCTCAAAAAAGAGGAAGAAACTAAGGAGATCTCCTGCCAAAAACACTCCCAAAGTAGAACCAAGGGTAAAGATGGATGCCACGAAAAAGCGGGTCTGTTGTTGTTCATGGGCCATATATTCCACCGCAAAAAGGGTGGATAAAAACCAAACTAAAGCCACGATAACCACAAACACTGCGCTAAGAAAGTCCACCTGCCAATACAAACCAAAACCTACATACCAATCGAGGGTGTAAACCAAGATTTGTCCACTTTGGACTAAAATAAACTGCCATACGGTTAAAAAGAGGGTGACTAAGGAGATTAGGTTAGCCACCCCCGCCCTAACCCTACTCCCCCATCTGGCCGAATAGGCCACTACCCCTGAACCAATCAGGGGTAATCCCACCACCACTAGGGGGAGCAGACTGGATTGGGTGACCATTTATAGTCCCAGCCCCCCTCCAAATAGCGTGGCCGCAGTAACCTCCGAAAGATTCAACAGGACATTCACAGGAATAATATCAAAGAACACGGTGGCAATGGCCAACACTACAACTGGAATAAGCATCTTCGGCGATGGATCCGTGATATTCGAGAAATCGTGTTCCTCTTGCTTAAAGAAAGCGTTAATCACAATCGGCAAGTAATACACCGCGTTCAAAAGACTGGAGACTAAAAGAACGATCGCGGAAAGAGGCTGGTTCACCTCTAAGGCCCCCAAGCCTAATAGCCACTTACTCAAGAAGCCATTAAATGGTGGAATTCCAATCATAGAAAGGGAAGCCATAGTAAAGCAGGCCATGGAAATAGGCATCCGCTTACCAATACCCTTAAAGTCTTCAATTTCCGTTTTACCTGTGAGTAAAATCATAGATCCTGAAACCAAGAACAGGCAAGATTTCATGATGGCGTGGGTAAAGATGTGAAAAACGTCACCCACTAGGGCCTGTTCTGACAGCAAAGCCATCCCGAGAAGGATGTAACCCATCTGAGCTACACTTGAATATGCCAAGCGTCTTTTTAGATTCGTCTGCATGATCGCGAAAACTGAACCTAAAAGAATAGTTAAAATAGCTGCTATGAGAAGATAATTGATCCAACCCACTTCTTTTAAGAATTGGAATTGGTATACATTAAAGATGATCCTCAACAAACCAAAGGCTCCAATTTTCAGCATAACCCCAGATAAGAGAGCACTAGAGGGTGAAGGGGCTACTGGGTGTGCTTCTGGCAGCCAAACATGTAAGGGAAACATCCCCGCCTTCATACCAAAACCGATCAAGAATCCGAAGAAGGCTCCTAGAGAAAGGGCGCTGTCTGAAGCTAAAAAGCCTCCTGCCGTAAAGGAAACTGTGCCAGTCATTTGGTAAACCGCCATTACCCCAAATAAGAATGCGAGACCACCACCGATAGTCATAATCAGATAAAGAAAGCCTGCCCGCATCGCTTGAGGATCCCCTTCATGGATAACCAAAACATAGGAAGCAAAGGACATTAATTCAAAAAAGAGGAATAGGCTAACTAAATCACCTGCTAGAAGGGTACCCAAAGTAGCTCCTAGGGTAATTAAGGTAAAGCCATGATAGCGATTAATATTCTTCGATGGTTTGATATAATCAAAGGAATAAATTGTGACTAATAACCAGATTGTGCTGGCGATTGTTACTAATACCACACTGAGCCAGTCAATACGAAAAGAGATCCCAAAGGGGGGTAACATTCTAGAATATTCTAGAACCACCACAGTACTATCCTTTAAAATAGTGTATAAAAATAAGACCAAAAATTCGGTGATGACCGTCACGGCCAAAACAAAGTAGTCTCTAGTCTTGTCCTCAAGTTTGAGAGCCATGGTCAGTAGTCCACCGATAATGGGAATAAAGATGATTAAAAACGGCAGAATTGACATTGATGTTCCTCCTCAGGTTCACTTTTACTTTCCGTTAATCTTATTCTCCATGAGATCCGTTTTCCCTGTTAAGAACCTTGTTTAGGCACCATAAGGGTTTGGATATTCACTACTGCTAGGCAGATAATCCACATCAGTATAAATATAAACCAGCGTACCTTGATCTACTTCTACTAAAGGGGCAGGAACTTGACCAATAATGCGGGTACCTTCTCCCACCACCTCTACCCTAAACTGGGACTGTTGCAAAATTCTGGTGGCCTCTCCAATGCCTAACCCACCTACATCAGGGACCACAACCTGCCTCAATCCACTTTCTACCTTACCTTTACGCTCCACTCCCATGTAAGACAGGACCTTCTCCGCTAGCCTAGCAAAAACTGGGGAAGCAATGACCCCCCCATAAAAGGCACCTTGGGGTTCCCAGAGCACCAAAAGCCCAGCCATTTGCGGGTCATCACTAGGGGCAAAACCACAAAAAGAAGTAACCATTTTAGAATGGGAATACCGCCCCCCTTCCACCAATTGGGCAGTACCTGTTTTGCCGGCCACAGCATAACCAGGGACTTCCGCTCTTTTCCCTGATCCATGCTCAACTGCAGAACGAAGTACATAGCTAGTCGTAGCAGCCGCTTCTTTTCCAATAATTTGTCTTTGTTCGGGAATGTCCGGTGCAAAACTGCCTTCTTCCGTTACTAATTTTCGCACATAATGGGGTACAGAGTAAATGCCCCCATTCCCGATAGCCCCAAAAGCCGCAATAAGCTGTAACGGTGTAACAGTGAGTCCTTGGCCAAAGCCAATATTTGCCCAGGTTACTAAGGGAATAGAAGGGGATGGGGCCCTTAAGGTTCCTCCCATCTCTCCCGGAAAATCAACCCCCATTTTATAGCCTAGATTAAAGCTAGTGAGGCCACTGTAATAGCGTTTATCCCCAAGATCAATGGCCAATTTTGCGTAGTAAGGATTACAGGAATTTTGCATAGTCTCCACAAAAGATTGGGAACCATGCCCTCCCCGGTTCCAACAGCGTACATTCCAACCGGAGACGCGAATATAACCGGGATCAAAAAAGCCAGAACGAAGGCTTGCGACTCCCTCGTTTAAAGCAATAGCAGCAGTCACCGCCTTAAATGTGGAACCTGGTTCATAAGTATCTGTCACCGCGATATTTTTGCGGTTTTCTGGAGGATAGGCAGAAAAATTCTCCAGATCAAAACTAGGATAAATGGCGGTCGCCAAAATTTCTCCAGACTTAGGATCCGTTACAACAATCACACCAAGGCGAGACCCAGTCTCATAACAAGCTCTGCGCACCTCTTCTTCAGCCATCTTTTGAATGAAAAAGTCAATTGTTAGAATTAAATCTCCGCCATTTTGACCAGGAAGATATCCCCGTACCCCCTCTGCAATAGCTCTTCCGTGGGCATCTCGCTCAAAGACTGTTTGACCGAGGGTGCCTCTGAGAAATTCGTCGTAATAAAGTTCTAGCCCCTCTAAACCTTGATTATCAATTCCCACAAAACCTAGAACTTGTGGTGCCACAGAGCCGTAGGGGTAAACCCGAGTAGAAGTAGGTACCACTCCGATACCTGGTAAATCAAGAGTGATAATCTGTCGCGCTTCTTCATCGGTAATCTTCTTTTTGATCCATTGCACCGCGGAGCGTTTTTTTAAACGTTGTAAAATAAAATCTTGATCCAAATTCAAAACTTGGGCCAATTTGAAGGCACTCCCTTCCGGATCTTGGATCTCCGCGGGAATGGCATAGACGGTGTGGGCATGCACACTTACAGCTAAAGGAATGCCATTACGATCGTAAATGGTGCCTCGCAAACCCTCCACTGGGATTTTCTGCACCCGTTGCTCTAGAGCCTTGCCTTGATAGAAGTCATTTCTCCAAAGTTGTAAGTAGACTAAGCGTCCAGTGGAGAAAAATGTAACGCCTAGAATAATCAAAAGCAACCACAGAATCCGTCGTCGCACCAACGTGTCAGTAACCTTCTGCACTACTTCACCTCCCTACGCCCAAAAAATGGAGCAGTTGATTAAAAATTCGCCTAAGCCAAGTAGCCAACCCCGTACCCTGTTGAGCCACTATATCCAGTCTGGCAAACTCCTTTCCTTCTTTTAGAACTACAAGTTCACCTAATTTATCCCCTTGTTCAACAGGAGCCCTTAGCCCTGAGTGCAACTGAATTTTCCTCTCAAATTCCAGATCTTGTTCTGAAATCGCCACTAAAGAAAACTCCCGACTTA
>JAAZLB010000350.1 GCA_012799535.1 Bacillota bacterium
GATGAAAAGATCGCTCTTATTGATACGGTCTGGTTGCCTTATGACAAGGAATTTGTAAGCAACCTGAAAAACGAGATTGATCTCAAGGACATAGATTACATCATTATAAATCACGCAGAGATTGACCATAGTGGTGCTTTACCTGAATTAATGCGGGAAATCCCAGACACCCCCATTTATTGCACTAATAATGGAAAAAAGATCATTCAAGGTCATTTCCACGAAGATTGGAATTTTGTCACTGTTCGTACTGGTGATACCTTAGATCTAGGTGAATCCCAGTTGGTGTTCGTAGAAGCACCTATGCTTCACTGGCCAGATACTATGTTTACTTATCTGACCGGTGAGAACATTTTGTTCAGTAATGACGCTTTTGGGCAACACTATGCTACCGAAACCTTGTACAATGACAAGGTAGATCAATGTGAGTTGAAGGCAGAAGCCCTTAAATACTATGCTAACATCCTGACTCCCTTTAGCACTTTGGTCACTAAGAAAATCAAAGAGGTCTTAGCCTTAGAACTTCCTGTTGATCTGATTTGCACCAGCCACGGTGTAATTTGGAAAGAGGATCCTTTGCAGATCGTTCACCAGTATCTAGAGTGGGCTGATGCTTACCAAGAAAACCAAATTACCGTTGTTTATGACTCCATGTGGGAGTCTACTCGTTTGATGGCAGAGGCTATTGTGGCTGGGATTCAAAAAGAGGACCCAGAAGTGGTAGTGAAGCTTGTGAACGCCGCTAAGACTGATAAGAATGATATTGTCACGGAGATCTTTAAATCCAAGGCCATTTTAGCCGGTTCTTCCACAGTGAACAATCGCTATCTTTCTGCCATGGGTGCCTTGCTAGAAATGGTTAAGGGCATGAAGTTTAAGAATAAGAAGGCCGCTGCCTTTGGTAGTTATGGCTGGAGTGGCGAAGCTGTGAAATTACTCAACGAAGACCTTAAAGAAGCAGGATTTGAAGTAGTAACTGAAGGACACCGAGGGCTCTGGGTACCGGATCAAGATGAATTAAAGGCTTGCCAAGAATTTGGTCGTGAATTCGTCTGTAGCCTCTAAAACAGTATAAAAAAAGCCGTAGGGTGTGTCGCACATCCCGCGGCTTTTTTCGTCGTTTTAAATCTGCCCTAACCCAAACTGAACTGCTAGAGATACTACTACCACAATGGCAGAAACGATAAAACCCAAAAACATGGGGGCCCAGCCCGCTTGGGTCAGCTTGTCCATGTCTGTACTTAGTCCTATGGCCGCCAATGCCATGGTCATGAAGAACCGACTAGTGATCTTAAAGATATGACCTAAACTTTCTGGAATGAGACCAAGACTATTGATCCCTGCAAAGACCACAAACCACAGAATAAACCAAGGAGTGACTGAACGCAAATGAGCCCAACGGTTAAATTCTACCCCAGTGCCGTTCTCTACTTTACCTTTTCTGGCCACCCCGATCACGGAGAAGAGTAAGACAATAGGAATGATGGATAGTGTCCTTGTGAGTTTGACGATAGTGGCGAAGTCGCCTGCAGCTTCACTATAGGCATATCCAGCAGCTACTACAGACGACGTGTCGTTGACTGCGGTTCCAGTCCAAAGCCCATAGGCTAAATCAGATAAACCTAACCAACGTCCCGCAATGGGAAAAAGGATAATCATGAGCACGTCAAATATGAAGGTAGCAGCGATGGAATAGGTTACATCGCTAGCTTCCGCATCAATTGTTGGGGAAATAGCCATAATCGCGGAGCCACCGCAAATGCCAGTTCCGGCAGAGATAAGGGTACTCATTTTCCAATTGACCTTTAAGAGATGCCCAAAGAGATAACCAAAACCGAAGGCAGCGGTGAGGGTAAACATCATGACAATTACTGAATACCGACCAACTTCGTAGATCTCGGTTACGCTAAGACTTGACCCAAGAAGGATAATAGCTAGACGCAAAATCGTTTTGGAGCTAAACTGTAAACCAGGTGCTAGACTCTCTTGGTTACTTTTTAGCACTAAGTTTAAGCCTAAACCGATAGCTAAGGCGAGAACACTAGAACCCACTAAGGGTAATACTTGTCCCAAGAGTACAGATAAGAGTGCGATTGCCACCGAGACTAAAATCCCAGGCAGTATACCAGTAAGCAGTGAAATCAACTCCCTTTCTATCTGCTTAATATACCATGTGCAGGGAGTAAAGTAAATTCATTACTAAAACGAAAGTGGTCCAGGCCCTTCTTGATAATAACAATAATTAATCCGCTTAAATTATACTTCGTATTTAGAACAAGAAGGAAAAGGCTGGAAAGAACACGAACTTGCTTAACTATTACTTCAAGTCCAGGAGTGCGTTCGATGACAAAAAGAAAAAAGACCCTGTGGGTTCTTCCCATAATTTTAGTATTTTGCTTCCTTGGGCAGCAACTCGCCTACGGAGCCCAGGAAAACATTAATGAGCTTTTGGAGGGATTTCCCCCGAATACTGTGCTAAAAGAAGGACCTGTGGTGCGTGTTAAAAAACAGACACCTCCCAGAAAAAAAGTAGCTTTGACCTTCGACGATGGACCAGATCCTAAATATACTCCACAACTGCTAGAAATTCTCCAGAAAGAACAGGTTGTGGCAACTTTTTTTGTAGTGGGAGAACGGGTGGGACATTACCCTGATGTGGTAAGACGCATTAATAGAGAAGGGCACTTAATTGCTAATCATTCCTTCACCCACACCGATTTCGAACACTTAACCAATGAAGAAATAGTTAAATTAGAACTGGACCCCGCCTCTAAGGCTGTGGAAAAACTCACTGGGTATTATCCCTTAATTATGCGACCACCCTATGGTTCGTTGCGGACTGATTCGGTTAACTTTTTAAGGGGGGAAGGTTGGCACATCGTGCGCTGGTCTTTGGATACCTTCGATTGGGATCGAACTCGTAACAAGCCTGAACGAATTATCAATCGAATCTTAGAATTACACCATCCTAATGCCATTGTCTTAATGCATTGCAATAACAAAACTACAGTAGAGGTTCTGCCCCAAGTAATCAAGACTCTTAGAGATTTAGGCTATGATTTTGTAACTGTCACCGATCTTAATTAGCTGAGCCTTCTAATACGGCCGCGTTTGGATGCCATCTTAGTGCCTCTAAGTAGGCCTTAGTTAAAGCGGATGCTTCTATGTTCAACTTCTTTGCGCTAGCTTCTATTTTATCCCATTCCCCTTGTTCGTAGGAGGCAACAGCCATACAGAGATCTTCAAAAGGTCCCGTCCCGTAAAGTAACACTTCTTTAACTGCGAGGGGAGCCTGCACTTCATCGAGAATTTGGGGCATGGGTCTTTGCAAGAGTACATCAAGCATGGAAAAAAGACCAGTAAGGAACAATTCTTCCTGGTGATTATGGAAACCAGTTACCTGAGCCAGCAATTCAGCAAAACGGGCTCGAATTAAGGAAAGACTCACCGGTGCAGAGAAGCGTTCCGTACTCATACCTTGTAAGGTGATCAAGGTCACCCATTTGCGGAGTTCCCGCTCACCTA
Organism: Bacillota bacterium; assembly: GCA_012799535.1. Lineage (GTDB taxonomy): Bacteria > Bacillota > Limnochordia > Darwinibacteriales > Darwinibacteriaceae > UBA4996. The sequence goes on from JAAZLB010000350.1 coordinate 3,526, forward strand.
AAACGACGAGAGCTTGTTTAACAGAGTTTACTCTGTTCCGCTGACCAAAATAGGCGGAGTTCACTAGTTTCAAGAGATTGTAAGTCAAGGAAACGTCTCTAGTAATGATTTGAGTCAGCTCGTCGAAATCCATGTTCTCTTCATTAACCTTACTAATAAGCTGGAAGTAATTGATCTGAAGTGGCGACAGACTGCCAGTCGTAACGACTTCTGGTTTACTGAAGAAATAGCCTTGGAAAAGCTCAAAACCTAAATCTACAGCCAAATGAAACTCATCCCAGGTTTCCACCTTTTCTGCTAACAAAGTGACTTCCCTTTGACCTAGGCCGGTTTTCAGGTTAA
>JAAZLB010000351.1 GCA_012799535.1 Bacillota bacterium
CTAATCAGTCTTAGCGATTCCTTAGGCAAGCTAATTCCTACTGCCCCTCAAGATAAGAGCAAGATCACAATCCAAGAATTACTTACCCACACATCTGGCTTACCCGCTGTTTATCCCTTGTACCAAGATGCCCGCTTTAGAAATAAAGAAACCGCTCTAGAGACGGTTTTGAAAGTGCCTTTAAGTTATGCTACTGGTAGTGCAGTTGAATATTCGTGTGTTGGCTTTATTACTCTGGGCCTGGTTCTAGAAAAACTTACGGGACTTCCCTTAGATGAGCTCTTTCATGAATACGTGGCAGAGCCCTTAAATCTCCAGAATACAAGTTATGGCGTTCCTTTTGAGAAATTGAATCGCACCGCTTACACAGAATGGGATCCAGATGGCAAAGTATTTTTACGGGGAATGGTTCACGATGAAAACGCCCGGGGTTTAGGTGGAGTTAGTGGCAATGCAGGCCTATTCAGTACTGCCAGTGATCTAGGTGTTTTCTGTGAAATGCTTCTTCAAGAAGGCAGTTATAGGGGAATACAAGTCCTACAACCTACCACCCTCGCCCTTTTACAAAACAACTACACTCCTGATCCCAGCGAACCAAGGACTCTCGGTTGGCTTTTGCCAAGTCCCCAAGGGTGCTCAGGAAGTGAGTTAATTTCCCCCCACTCCGTGGGACATACTGGGTTCACTGGGACTTCCATCTGGATTGACTTTACTAGACGTTTTTATGGAATCTTGTTAACTAACCGGGTTCACCCTAGCAGAGTTAACACAGCACTAATTCAACTTCGGCCTAAGTTTTATAGAGCTATTTGTCAGGCAATTGAAGGGGCTAATTAGCCCCTTCCCCTTTTTTACGGTGAACAGAGAGTTTGAACTCTGCTGTTATCCACAGCATTAAGGGCAAGATAACCTGCATGCTGAAATCATAAGGGCCGATAACTTTGGTGGCATTTATGTAGGCTTCCATTTGGCTTTTAATCAGCCACTGTGAACCTGGAATTATTCCTAGAGCCAAGGGAGTGACTAAAATGCGGTAATCGGCAATTCCTAGGGCATGGGCTAACCCTTTGCAAGCTATCACAAGACATACTGCAATCTTCAAAAAACAAGTGACTACAAAAGTTATTCCCACAGTAGCCTCCAAACGTGTCAGAAAGCGAAACAAGCTAATGCGGGAAACAGCTAAATAAGAAGGGAAGTAAGAGGACGCGTACTTATCGGGGCCAATTACAGACATAGTCAGAGAAGAAACGACCGTGAGAACAATAGCTCCAATAAAAAAACCAGGTAAGAGGATTTTATACGGTGACTTTTTGCTACTCAAACCCTCTAAACCCCAGATCAACACAACAGTCTCTAAAAAGGGAAAGTCAGCTAATTCCAACGAACTTAGGAGCACAGGCTTCCACCCATTATAAAGTAGGGGTAGAAATTCCTTTAAATTCACTTGAGTAACTAATAGCATCATAGTTATGGCAATGACAGTGAGCACTGATTTTAGAGCAAGTGCACTCCAGCGTCCCAATGTCTGAAGGCCCTCCTTGGCAGCCCACAGGGATAACAGCGCCAAAAAAAGAACTAAAACTGGCTGGGGCGTAAAACTTAAAGCTACGCTATTTATGAAGATGGAGACGTCCTTCCCTACTATGCAGGCTAAGTACCAAGCATACAGGCTATACAAAAAAGCTACTAAGCGGCCGATCCAGCTTCCATATAACCTGTCCAAACCTCCATATAGATTTTCACTGGGCAAGATACTTCTGAGACGTGCGTACAAAAGTATCATAGGTAGGGCCAACACAATAGCTAATAAAAATGCTAGCCACAGATCGTTATTCGCACGTGCCCCTAAGCCATAGATAGAACCACTACCGAGAATAAACAGGGTGACTATAGTCGCACCTTGATAATCAGGCAAGAACTCCCTCATCTTTGTCCAATTGCCCCCTTTATTAGGTTCCATAATTTTTTCAGGAGCTCACTAGGGTTAGGCCCTTTCAGTTCAGGACTGAGTATTAACAGGACTGATAGGGTAGCTACCCCAATCAAAAGAAAGATATACACCCACATCTCTTTGTGCGATCGATGGGGCCACAGACAGATCTCTACTATTCCCACAACCATATAGAAGACCACTGTAAGGACTACCATTTCAATCCCTCAAATGAATTGCTGTGGATAAAACACCTGTTGAGATTATTTTACCACGTACATTTACTGCAACTTCTAAATTTCTGAAAATCTCGTCCCAACCATCGGAGCAAGCACGCCAAACATTGGGATGGGTGCGTTTTAATAACAAACCGAAACCTATCACATCGGCATTATATTCCTTTTGTGCTTTCCACAAAAGCTCATGAATTTCTCCAGCGACAGCCACGTTAAACTCCTCTTCTAAGCTTTTAATCACCTGAACATCCTTAA
>JAAZLB010000052.1 GCA_012799535.1 Bacillota bacterium
AGACCAAAAACAAAACGCCTCATCCTATACGGAAGGGCGTTATTTTCTTACGCTTGTTTAGCTAAGTTTTTAGTCAAACGGGATTTTTTACGAGCAGCAGCATTTTTATGAATAAGACCTTTAGCGGCTGCTTGATCCAGAGCCTTAATCGCCTTCTGAAGGTGGGCTGGGGCGTTTGCAGGATCATGCTCCAAAGCGGCCTCATATTTTTTAATAGTGGTTCTTAAAGCGGATTTATTAGCGGCATTGAGTGCCCGCTTCTTCTTGTTCACAAGAATTCTTTTTTCAGCTGATCTACTATTGGCCAAACCGATTCACCTCCTCAGGCAAATTTACCCTGTAATTATATCACTAGAATTGATCAAGTTCAAGGGGTCTTCTGAGAATAAGCTTCCTCTTTTCGGTTAATCTAACACTGATTGGAGGAGAGAGCATGGCTCAAGTTTATCACACAGATCACTTCTTTGAAAAGTATAATGTTCGTACAGATTTAGCCCTAGAATCCCACCAGGTGGTAGTAGAGAAGGAGGGACCTCCAGAATTACCTGGAGTTAAGGTTGAGACTGAAGAACAGGAAGGAATTATCATCACCAGAATTACGGTCGAAAACGAACTAGGTGCACAGTTAATGGGTAAAGCTCCTGGAAACTATTCTACTATCGAATCTCGTGCCCTTCGAGAACACAACCGGGATCTCCAAGAAAATTTGGCCGAATTGCTAGCCCAAGAATTAGAGTGGTTTTTCTCTGAGTCTAAACTTGCACCTGAAGATGGTATCTTGGTTGTGGGTTTAGGTAACTGGAACGCCACCCCAGATGCCTTAGGTCCTCGGGTTATTGAAAATCTCATGGTTACCCGGCACCTTTTGGAAATGTCTCCACCAGAATTGCGTCATGGCTTACGACCTATTTCCGCCATCTCCCCAGGTGTACTTGGCCTAACCGGGATTGAAACGGGTGAGATCATCTTAGGTGTGGTGGATCGAATTGGGGCTAAGGCAGTAATCTGCATTGATGCTTTAGCCAGTCGCAGTGTTGATCGTTTATGTAGCACTATTCAAATCTCTGATACAGGTATTAACCCTGGCGCAGGGGTGGGCAATAGGCGATTAGCCATCAATCAAGAAAGTCTAGGTATTCCTGTTATTGCAATCGGGGTACCCACTGTGGTCCATGCAGTTACCATAGTTTCTGATGCTTTAGATCTTATTGAACAAGGCAATTTAAACGGAGCCCCAGGTGACCAAATACCCCAACGGGTGCAATTCGAGGTGGATCCAGATGTTCTTTTAGGAAAAAAGCAATCACCTCAAACTATTCCTAATCTACAAGACTCTGTTGGCAAACGGCGCCTGATTAGTCAGGTCTTAGAGCCTTATATGGGTAGTATGATTGTTACTCCCAAAGAAATTGACATCCTTATTGAAGAAGTAGCAGACGTTATCGCTGGTGCTTTGAACATTTCTTTCCATGAGGGCGTAAACTATGATGAGGTCTTTAAGTATTTAAGTTAATGTAGCTTTAGTTGTCCCTAGTGAGGGGTCCTGTAATGAGGACATGACCACCTATTGATTCGATCTCTTCACCTTCTACCAAGATTTGCACTCGGTCAATTTCGGGAAATTCAGTTAAGGTAGAAACAATGGCTTGTACCAAGTAGGATTCGATGAGGGAACCACCATTAAAGTCATCTACAAGCTCAGAACTAAAATTAGCTACCGCCAAGCCCTCAAAGATACTCAGGCCGAGTAATCGAGTAGTATGGGGTACAGATTCGTGGAGGTTTTCATGGGCTAAAGGTCCGTTAAGTAAGGTCTGCAAGGCTATCCCAGGATTTACTGGTCCACCAATTGGACGTTTAACCGGAACTAAGAAAAAATTGGTTGGGGTAGATTCGATTAAGAAGATCACCACATAATCTTGGGTAGTAGCTTGTTTTTCGTATGTAGCAAGGGTGGCCAGGGTAGTTTTTACATCCTCTAATTCTAGTTCTAGTTGGTTAACTTGTCGATATAGATTGATGCCCCGATAAGAAAACAGGGCCAGAGCTAGTATAATTAAACTAGCTGCCACGAGCTTTACTCCGCGCATTCCATCATTCCTCCCTATAAATTGGCTAGTTCCAGTTTATCATATTTTTCCTACGGGACAAATATATTTGGGAAAGAGGGGTGGTGTTATGGTTGAGGTTAAGGATGCGCCGAATTTCCACAAGGATTCGCAAAAACACCCAGATTGTACCTCTCCTAATCCTGGTGTTCTTGTTTTTTATTTTGACCTTGAGTGGCTATTATCTCTTGTTTCAAAACGGAGACTTGGATCATTCCTTGGCCAAGTCCCTTCTACGACTGGGTTTACCCTTAACAAATGGGGATGAAAATGGTCAAGAGGAGCCTTATAATCTCCGGTCCTTGATTTATGCGTTGACCAATTATGATTTACAAGATCCTCTCACCATGTTAGGGGCTATCTTGCCAATCGCCCCGAAAATAACGGGCCAACTGAGGGTGTGGGAAGAACGTCCCTTTGTATTCGTACAAGAGCTTTCCTTCGGTCCAGATCCTGTACGTCCGTTGCCTAATACTGATTTTTCACCTGAGCGGGTAGTTGAACCTAAGTCCCCTCAGGTTTTGATTTACCACACCCACACTTCCGAGATGTACTTAGGCAGGGCGGTAGCGGCTAATCAATCTGCTCAAGCCCATTATACGTTTCGCAATTTGGCGGATCCTACCATTACTGGAGTGATGGCAGTGGGTAGGCACCTTTCTAACGCACTTAACAGTCTAGGAATTGGTGCAGTCCATGAAACCCGTATTCATACATTACCAAGTATCAATAATTCCTATAGCAATTCGGAAAAGACGGTCCGGGAGATTCTTAGTAAACGTCAGGATTTTCAAATGGTGATTGACTTGCACCGAGATGCGGGGGTTCCCACCCCTTCCATTATGATCAACGGACGCAGTGTGGCCCGCATGGTTTTAGTTGTGGGCACTGCGGAACGAATTCCCTTGGCCCATCCCAATTTCCAAGAGAATCTAAATTTTGCTACAAAGGTTAAAAATATCTGTGATGAGATGTATCCCGGCCTCATGCGCCCTCTCCAAGTGCAAAAAGATGCCCGCTACAATCAGCATCTCCATCCCCATAGTGTAATTGTTGAGATTGGTTCTGTGGAAAACACTTTGGAAGAAGCCCTCTTAGCAGCTGAACTCTTGGCGAATGTTTTAGCAAGAGTGCTTCCCTACTAAGGAGGTAACAGGATTTCTTCCTTCTAGGGCGAATCATTGAAGTTGTTGCCAAGAAGGAGAGTAGATCATGGAAACAGAGAATCGAGAACAGGTGGCTAAGGCGGCCAGTATTGTTATGTTAGCCATCTTGGTCAGTCGTATCTTAGGCTTTTTGCGGGAAAGGGCTGTAGCAGAAGTTTTTGGAAGAACCGCGACTACTGATGTGTTTTTCGCGGCCTTTGCCTTGCCAGATTTAATGTATCAATTGTTAGTGGGGGGAGCACTTAGCTCTGCTTTTATTCCTGTGTTTACCCAATATCTAGCCCGGGACGAAGAGGAAGAAGCTTGGTATGTGGCGAGTGTCTTTTTAAATATTACCGTTTTGGCCTTAATAGTGGTCATGGTCCTCGGTGTGGTCTTTACCCCCGGCCTGGCACCTTTAGTGGGAATTGGCTTTAGTGGGGAGCAGAAAGAACTATTGGTTCTACTAATGCGGATCACTTTTCCTGCGGTATTTTTTACTGCCCTCTCTGGTTTATCTATGGGTGTTTTAAACTCTTATCAACGTTTCACCCTTCCGGCCCTCGGTCCCATTGTATATAATCTTGGGCAAATTCTTGGCGCCTATATTTTAGGACCTTTGCTGGGGATTATGGGGATGGCTATTGGAACTATTATCGGTGCCATTGGCAGTTTTTCTATCCAATTTCCTGAAGTGTACCGCCGGGGACATAGATATTATCGTCCTGTTTTAGATTTTGAACATCCGGGTATTCGCCGTATGGGTCAGTTGATGTTACCGGCAATTATTGGTTTGTCTATTGCCCAAATTAATATCATTGTTAGTCAAAACCTTGCCTCTACCTTGGAGACAGGATCCATAGTAGCCTTGCGTTTGGCTAATCGTCTAATCAATTTTCCCTTAGGGATTTTCGCCATGGGGATCTCTACAGCAATTTTCCCCACCCTTTCTAGGTTAACTGCTAAGAAAGAGTGGGAAGAGTTTAGCCGTACCCTGTTTTTTGGTCTACGGGTGGTCTTTTTTATCACTATTCCCTCTGCAATTGGCATGGCCAGTTTGAGGATTCCTATTGTCAGATTACTTTTTGAGTCAGGTGAATTTACTGCATTAGATACTCAAGCAACAGCCTACGCCCTGTTATTTTATGTGCCAGGCTTATTTGCTCAAGCGGCCATCCAGGTGACTACTCGGGGCTATTATTCTTTACAAGACACGATTACACCGGTTAAGATTGGCTTTGTCTCAGTAGTTACCAACTTTTTATTGAGTGTGGCTTTTTTACGTTGGACAAGTCTGGGAGCAGGCGGTTTAGCCCTAGCCTTTTCTTTGAGTTCCTTAGTGAATATGGTTATCGCCCTAGTTTTACTGGGCAAAAAACTTGAGGCTTTGGCTCCCACTGGTTCTGCTTATGTACGCCTCTGTGCCACTGTATTTAAATCTAGTGTGGCCTCATTAGTGATGGGTGTTGCAGTTTATTTTACTGCCCACTATTTAGAGGACACTTTAGTCATAGAACGGAAGTTAGCTCAGTTGATTCAAGTCTTTGGGGCCATTGGGATCGGCATAGTCCTCTATCTGGCTTTAAGTGTTGTCTTCAAGATGGAGGAAACTACTTTTGTCTGGAATCTAATCAAAGCTAAGTTAGGAAAAAAACAAGCTAAAAGTAGTGCTGAATAGGGTTTTGCCCTTTATTATTTTGAAATTAATCCGTTCTATGGTATAATGAAGCAGCAGATTATTCTATGAAGGAATTGGTAAAAGCATGTCCCAGAAGAACATTCGGAACTTTTGCATTATTGCCCACATTGATCATGGAAAGTCCACTTTAGCTGATCGGATTTTAGAACACACCGGTACCCTAACCCAACGGGAAATGGCTGATCAGGTCTTGGATTCTATGGATTTAGAGCGGGAACGGGGTATAACTATTAAGTTGCAAGCGGTCCGCTTAAATTACCAGGCTCAAGATGGGGAAGAATATGTCCTCAACTTGATCGATACTCCCGGTCACGTAGACTTTTCCTACGAGGTATCTCGCAGTCTTGCCGCCTGTGAAGGGGCGTTATTAGTGATCGATGCTTCCCAGGGTATTGAAGCTCAGACTTTAGCTAATCTCTACTTGGCTTTAGATCACGATTTAGAGATCATTCCTGTTATTAATAAGATCGATTTACCTAATGCAGATCCTGAGCGGGTCAAAAAAGAGCTAGAGGATAGTATTGGGATCCCTGGTGATGAGGCTGTTTTAGTCAGTGCCCGTACCGGTCAAGGTATCGATGCTATTTTGGAAGCGATTGTACAGCGCATTCCCGCTCCACAAGGTGATCCTAAGGCACCTGCCCGAGCCATGATCTTTGATTC
>JAAZLB010000352.1 GCA_012799535.1 Bacillota bacterium
ACGATATCTAACTTTTCATCCCTAACTAATGGAGTCAAATCCATGGCATAGGTGAATCCTGTGGCTGTATCCACCCCGTGGGGAGCACTGAAGGTAGCGTGGGCTTTCCTTCGACCTATGGTGGCTAAATCATATCTCTTGCCACCAGAGATCTGAGAATCGAACACACCTAGCAAAGCTGCAGCAAGATTTTCATGTGCACTCACATCAAAAACCACTTTTTCTTCATCGGGAATCCAATCCAAATCTCGCCAAACTTCGCAACCATAAACCTTCTTTGGTCGCTTCTCTCTAGGCAGTTCCCGCAGGGCGGCAATCACTTTTACAGTCACCGCGATATGGGTATCATGCTTGTCCGCAAGGTTGTGAGTATAAATCACCTCAGGTTCAGATAAAGCGATCAGTTTCTTTAGTTCTTCAACTACCACTTGGTTATGAGGGTCTTTCACCTCAGAACTAGGGTAGTCCATGAGCACCTGAGCCCCATATTCTCCTACATAAGCAGCCTTTTTTTGTTCAATCTTTCGAATCTGTTGCATCTGTTCATCAGTGTATTGAGCATACAGAGCGTCTCTTGGACTACCACTCCCATTAGTAACCACTACTCCAGTGAACCACTCTTTAGGATTACCAAAAGCTTTTAGAATGCCATCCATGGCCATGATTTCAATATCGTCTTGATGGGCGGCGATGGCCATGTAGGTAGTACGTTTTAGGCCTTCTTCTACACTAGTGCCATCGGGAATGAAAATCTCCGCCCCACTATTTTTCAATTTCATTCCACAAACCCCCTCGGGTCGCTGTTATTTAATCTCGGTTAAGCCAGCTGCAGCAATAGCTTGCCCCACTCGACGATCACTTTCACCAGGTAGATGCAGTTCAATGTGGGTCAACTCGGGGAATTCCGCTTCCAAAACTTCTCGGGCTTTCTCCAAAATTAAAACTCCACCCCGGCCAGAGGTTACTCTCCCTAAAATCAATAGATGCTTAATATCGTAGAAATCAGAGTAGTGACCTATGGCGTAGCCTAAGTAGACCCCGATATTCTCAAAGATCTCCTGGGCGCCTTTATGTCCTTCTTCTAATAATTTCTGCACCACACTTAATTTTTCTGCTGGTGATAGGTTTTCCTCTAACTCTATTCCCGCGGCAGGTGCTAATTTAATGACCCCATCTTGGCTAAAGTATTTCACACCACAGCCATAGTCTCCCGACCACTCATCCACCATAGCTTCGAGATTATAATCAACAGGCATAAAAGCCAGTTCATTAAGCCATCCCGTAAGATGACCTTCACTATTGACATAACCAACTGCTTCACTAGTACCCATGGCAATCCCTAAAACTTTAGTATCCTGTAAAGAACTAGCTCCCGCTAAAGCAGTAACATCACCATCATTAACCACTTTAATTGGTATATTACCTAGCTCCTCAGCAACCCGAGGATAAATATCCCTTACTTTAGCTTCAAATTGATCCTTGGGTACTTTCAAGAACAGGGAAGCAACTGCCGTGCGATTATTAATATAAATCCCAGCAGAACTTACCCCAATAGCATCTACACGAGGAAGATGTTCCGCCGCCCTTTGAATAGAATCTAAGATCCCAGCAAAGTGGTAATCTGGATCTTCTGTAATCTTAGGATGCCAGACGGTTTCATCACTAAATAAGACTTCTCCATCTTTAACAGCCGCGACCTTACGGTCACTACCACCCGCGTCAAAACCAATGCGGCAACCGTCTAAGTGCCCACCAACCGCTTCAGTGGTTTCGAAAGCTTTAGGCATCTCATCATAGTCGACAATTTCTACGGTAAAGTCCTTTTCATAGACACCACCCATGAAATCTGCATCGAACTCCCTACTGCCACCAGGCGCATAGGCCTTTTTTAAGGCCTGACCAACAGCAGCATTGCCCCCAACGGTGATTTTCCAACCACCTTTAGCCCATAAAAGGCACTTTACTAATCGTTCCACATAAAAGTAATTAGCTTCGTCCCATTCGGCACTTACACCTGCCGGAAACAGGGCTGTTTCATAGACGGAAATTTGTTCCCCATCCCGCTCTAAAGCTACTGCAAATGGTGTTGCTTGGCCCGAGTTGGCCACTGCCTTAGCGAAAGCCCGGTTCCAAAGAACAGCCGGTGTAAACTGAGGATCTAAATTTGGAACAATTTTTGGCTTAGCCAGGTTGTTGAAATCAATCATTTGTACCTACCTCCATAGTGTTGGTCTAGACGGGTTAACCCCTTTATTTTCAGTGCGAAATTTTCGTTCATAGTTTAACATTCTGCCCTAATTTTGTCAAACTGGTACGTGGTCTTAAATACAATATCCCCCTGGCGGTTTTAACCGACAAGGGGATAGAATCAAGCTTAAATTAATCCCGAGACTGAACTGCGTCGGCGCTAGCTCCAAATACTAGACCGAGAGCTGCTCCTATAAAAATACCTAGCGCGGTACTTTTTCCTAAAAGAAGCCCGAATAGAATACCAGCTGCAGC
>JAAZLB010000353.1 GCA_012799535.1 Bacillota bacterium
TAATCATGGCTAACTTGATTCCCAAAGCTTCTACATGCTTTTTTAGTTCATTACAGGGAAAGATAGGAATCCCTTCGATTGAGGTACCAATTTTCTCTGGGTCACTATCGAATAAGGCCACAAGATGAAGACTAAAACTAGGGTCCTCTGTAAAACGCTTCAGATGATAACGGGCTAAGGCACCACCTAGGCTACCTACACCTACCAGAGTTACCGCTATTTCTTGATCTAAGTTCAGGATTTTCCTCAATTCATCCCGCAAGAAACTCACTTCATAACCGACACCTTGCTTGCCAAACTCACCGAACCAGGCCAAATCTTTGCGCACTAGGGCTGGTCCCACTCCAGCTTTCATGCCTAGTTCTTGGGAAGATATAAGCTCTGTTTCTCCTTCTTCAGCCAAATCATCTAAAACTCGTAAGTATAAAGGAAGACGGCGAATCACCGCATCCGAAATTTTGTTCCAGCGCAAGACTGGTCACCCCACTTCTTTTCTATTTATGATAGCGCTCGCCTTGCACAATTGTGAAGGCTCGATAAATTTGTTCCGCCAAGATCAACCGCATGAGTTGATGGGGAAAGGTAAATCCAGAAAAAGAAAGGCTAGTTTGTGCCCGTTCTAATACCTTCTGATCAAGACCAAGGGAGCCACCAATAATGAAGTCAATTTGGCTTGTACCTGCAACCGCGAGTGTTTGAAATTCCTTAGCTAGCTGCTCAGAACTCCAAGCCTGACCGAGACGATCCAAAGCAATAACATACGCTCTAGGGTTAATCCTACCTAAAAGGCGTTCCCCTTCTCTTTGCAAGACTAGCTCTAACTCCCGAGGACTGAGGGGTTCGTTGAAAGACTCTTCTTTCACTTCGATAATCTGCAAACGACCATATCTTTGGATCCGCTTACGATACTCTTCGATCCCATCTTGCAAATATTGTTCCTTAATTTTGCCTACCGCAATAACTTGGATATTCACACCACTTTCACCTCCAGCTACACCACTAAATATTTCGGAGCCCGCTGGCAAAAGGTACAGTGAGTGGGAACACTCCAATCTGTTAAGGATACTGCCTCTAACTCATACAAATCGGGAGGTGTTTCATAAACCTCCACAAATTCATCAATAGCTTGTTCTAGATGCTCCGTGCAGACTACATACATTTTTAAACTCCCTCATCCTGAAAATACACATCTGTATCCTTATCATAACACATCCCAGATCTAAAAAAAAGAAGCGGGCTAAGGCACGACAAAGGCCCGCTTCTTCCTGTTCTTAAAGTTGAATCTGTACTTGATTCCTTGTTGTGCCTCGATAAAAGCTGAGAGTGAGTTTACCCCCAAAACCGGCTTTTTGCACTAAATCTCGTAATTCGCGAATTCCTGCTATTTCTTGCCCGTTAACTGCTGTCACTATGTCCCCCTGTTGCAAGCCAGCTTGGGCAGCTGGTGTATCTGGTAAAACCCTAGTTAAAAAGGCTCCCCGATCCACTGCCAGCTGGATATTAGCCTGCTCCTCAATGCTTTTGGCTAAGGCCGGAGTTAAAGAACCACCTAAGACCCCTAGACGTAAGGGCTTACCCTGTTCAATAATCTGGTCCCCAATTAAACGTGCAGTGCTGGAAGGAATGGCAAAACCAATACCTTGAGCTTGTTCAATGATGGCGGTGGTTACCCCGATCACTTCACCATTCTGGTTAATCAGGGGTCCACCGGAGTTACCAGGATTAATGGCCGCATCTGTTTGGATCATTCCCTCTAAATAGCGATTTTCTTTCGGATCCACCAATAAATCTCGATTGACCGCGCTGACTACCCCCGTGGTGACAGTATTATCTTGACCGAGGGGATTGCCTATGGCAATCACAATCTGTCCCACTCGTAAATCATTAGAATTACCCAATTTGGCCACGGGCAAATCGGTGGCGTCTACCTTGACGATTGCCAAATCCGTCAAGGGATCCCGCCCTACCACCTTCCCAGGAAAACTACGACCATCTGCTAATTGGACCGTAATGTTTTCTGCGTTAGCCACCACATGATTGTTGGTAAGAATATACCCATCATCCCGGTAAATAACTCCAGAACCAATACCCTGTCTTTGTTGGAACTGATGGAAAAAGAACTGATCAACAACTACTTCCCTGGTGGTTTCAATTTTGACGGTAGCCGGACCCACCCTTTCCACTACTCGCACTACCGGTTCTTCCCAATTGCCCTTAGCCTCTTGAGATTCTGCTGGACTCTCACTTAAAGGTGCCTCAACTGGACTAAGGATAGACCAAGCAAATAAGAATACTAAGGCTAGGACTGTCACCCCAAAAATTAAACGCCAGTTCATTGTGATCCCCCTTTTGGACTCTAATCTGTCCCTAGTATAACCGGGGGAA
>JAAZLB010000354.1 GCA_012799535.1 Bacillota bacterium
AAGTGTGGGATGTGGAGGAACTTGAGTCCTGAGATGAAATTGCTAAACGTCGTCGAAACTCACTGGGAGTTATTCCAGTGAGTTTTTTAAAAGTACGTCCATAGTAATTTTGATTGCTAAAACCTGTTTCCAACGCGATCTCTAAAATTGAAAGGGAGCTTTGTGCCAATAACTCTTTACTGGCTTCCACTCGTAGCATGTTTAAGTAATTAGTAAAAGTGGTTCCCGTTTCTCGTTGGAATATGCTCGAAAAATAAGACTTGTTTAAGCCAAGATGATTAGCTACATAACCAAGGGTCAAATTTTCATCATAATGCCTTTCCATAAGACGGACTGCCCTTTGCACATGAAAACAGAAAGGTGCGGGCCGTTCTTCTCCAGCAGTTTTAGCTTCTTGAAGGTCTCGCAATAGAGCAAGAAGATAGGGCCATGAACTACTAGGACGATAGGTTAGGTTCTTAGCTTGTTCTGGCTTTGTCACATAGGGACCTAATACAAACACACCAATTCTTCCTCCGTGAGGACAAATCGGGCAAATCATCAAGCGATCTCCAGTAGAGAGTACCACTTCTCTCGGTTCGGATATTTTTAAAGGGATGCTGTGAAAGTGAGGGTCGTTAGTGATCTCTTGGGCGGAACCTACTGTTTCCCAAATGGTACGATCCGCCAAAACCACAGTAACAGATAATTGGGTACAAGCGTAAAATAACTCGCTTGTCTCTCTAAGTCCCCTTGTTAATCCGCAACAACGAACCACCATGCTTCCCTCCTGTCCAAATTCCCTAAAGATAGTGTGAAAGACCTAAATAAAGTACGAGATACCTCCAGTAATCAATGGTATTATGGGTGAGAGTGAAAATCAGTCTCATTCGATTTGATTGTAGCAGTTTGTGGTAGGGGGTGTCAAATAGAGAATCATGATCAAGCCCGGTATTTTGCTATCGCTTCTGATTGTGCTTTCTTTCTTCTCCTTATTTATAGGAGTGTCCGATTTTACAGCATTTGACTTAATCACCTGGAATCAAGAACACATTCCCATTTTGGTAATTAGTAGAATTCCCCGCCTATTAACGATCATCATGGCGGGGATGAGTATGAGTATTAGTGGGTTAATCATGCAACAGATCACTAGAAATAAGTTTGTATCGCCAACCACTGCCACTACTGTGGACGCTGCTAAATTAGGGGTATTAGTATCTTTGCTAGTTATTCCAGGGGCAAGCTCATTAGGGAAGATGGTAGTAGTGTTCATTTTCGCTTTAGTTGGCACTTTTCTTTTTATGGGGCTTTTACGCAAGATCAAAGTACGCAATGCCATCTTAATTCCCTTGGTAGGTATCATGTTAGGTAATATCATTGATTCCTTGACTACCTTTTTAGCCTATCGCTTTGACTTGGTGCAAAATGTTTCTTCATGGCTCATGGGTAATTTCTCCATGATTGTACAGGGCCGTTATGAACTTCTCTATTTTAGTGTTCCTTTATTAATTATGGCCTATGTTTACGCTCATCAATTTACCATTGCTGGCATGGGTGAAGATTTTGCCAAGAATTTAGGTCTCAACTACCAACGAGTGGTGAATTTAGGGGTGACTATTGTAGCCTTATTATC
>JAAZLB010000355.1 GCA_012799535.1 Bacillota bacterium
CTCTTAAAATCCGGGGAAATTGACGCCTCTGTCACCATGCACTACAACTTCCCCCTTGGTGTAACCACTATCGGTCGGGTTATCGCCCCTGCCACCGGTCAAGAAATGCTCATTGCCTCCACAACGGGCATCTCCGCGGGCAATCGCACCGAGGCCATGCACAAAAATGCCATTTTAGGTATTGCTGTAGGCAAAGCCTTAGGTCTCACTGATCCTACAGTCGGAATCCTAAACGTTGATGGAGCCCTCACAACGGAGCGTTCCCTAAAGGAATTGGCTAAGCAGAATTATAAGATCAATTGGGCCACTTCCGGGCGTGCCGATGGGCAAGGGGTAATGCGAGGTAATGATGCCTTAACTGGCTCTTGTGATGTTTTGGTCACCGATTCTCTAACGGGGAATATCTTAGTAAAAATGCTTTCTGCCCTCAACACTGGTGGAAGCTATGAGAGTGTAGGTTACGGCTACGGCCCAGGAGTGGGCGAAGACTACAATCAGATTATCTGCATCGTTTCTCGTGCTTCTGGTGCTCCAGTAATCGCCAATGCGATTCAATTCGCGGGAGAAATGGCTCAAGCCAAATTGCCCGAATTAGTCGCGAAGGAGCTCGCCCAAGCGGGGTTGACTAAACTTACCACTTCCCAAGAAAAACCACCGGCAAAGCCTGTCGATCAAGAGATTACTGGCGTGGATGTTTTAGAAATTGAAGAGGCTGCAGAAGCCTTATGGAAAGAAGATATCTATGCGGAAGCTGGGATGGGCTGCACCGGACCAGTGATCCTAGTAGCACCACAGGATCTAGAACTAGCCATCCAGAAACTCAAAGAATTGGGATACATTAGCTAATAGCAGAACTGAAGCCACCCCTTTCCGCAAAAAATGGGGTGGCTTTTGCTATTTGGCACTTCTCATCAAAGAAATCTGTTATAATTAACATAGAAAGACAAAGCGATAGTCTAATAGTCTAAAGGAGGTGGAGTTCCGTGTTCAAAAAGCGCGAGACCACACGTACATTACCGAACCAACAGAAAACCGCCTATCTGTCCGTAATGTTTTTGGCCATACTATCTTTGATTTTATTATTACGCATTGCTTTAATTGGATTATCCAACGATGGTCTGGTTTTTCACTGGATTATTGTAGGGCTGGCCATTTTAATCGGTCTTTTTGTGCAAAATTACGTTGCACCCGTTTCAAGACTTAGTAGCTTTGGGTGGAGAGCGGTAGGGTTGTTATTCTTTGCCATAGCTTTGGCCATAAAATCCTGGTCTGTGTCCACCAATCCCTTCTTCATTCTAAGCATCTTTTTTATGACGGTTAAGGAAGACTATCTCACCAGATGGTAGCTAAGGCACTAGTCGATCTAGTGCCTTTTTTGGTCCCTATTCTACTTTCAGATCTATGGTGCTGAAATTAGATTGAATCTGAACTGGATATTGACCTAAACCATACTTTCCTGTGGCTTCCACTTGCTCTTGCACCTTTATTCGTTGTAGTTTCAAATTATCTTTTAGGCTACCATAATTTTGGCTAATTCGGAAATCATAGCCTTCCACCACGTCCCTTAAAGATAGACTCATGGTCGAATAATTGTCTTGAAGCTGAAGAGCCCCAACTACATCACGAAAACTAAGACTGCTAAAGTCGCTAGTTCCCTGTAAGCTACCTACGAAATTCTCTATAGCGGCGGTGACATAGCGCAATTCATACTCGAAACGTTCTGCCTGTACGTTAGTAACATTCAAGACTCCATACCTTTGCTTTATACTTAACTCCAACCCCTTCGGAACTTCTACTCGATAGTTAACCGCCACCCCCCGCATAGTTTGATCTGGAGTAGATTTCTCCAATTCATAACTCAACCTGTTCCCCACCAGGCTTTCTTTGATGCTGAACTCCTGAAGAAGTTCTTCCCCCTTTTGTGCATCTTCTGCCGTGATAGCAATTTCGGCGATGACCCGTATTACATCCCCACTCGTGCCTTGCACAAATATCTGTCCAAACTCATTATCAATGGCTAGAGCGCTGATTTTTTCCCTCTGATGAGTAAATTCCTGCTCCTTAGAGGCATCTTTTCTTCCGCCTTGATAACCCCAGTCAATTGTAATAGGAGATTGCCCAGGGAACATTTTACCCACCCCGAAAGACCAACCTTGCAGTATCAACAGGGCAGTTAAAGACACTAAGACTAACAGCGTAATTCTTCGCACCTTCATCGATCTTCTCCCCCTCAATCGTTGATTTCCACGTAATGTTCCATGAGCCAAGCGGTCAGAATAAAGAGCAGTATGGTGCCTAACCAGATGCCAATTTTTGGTGCAAGGTGATAGTCAAAGCGCTGCGGTTCAAGACCAACTTGATCTAGCCTAAATACCCGCTCCAAAGGAATAGGGGGAACCCAACGAAAAACAGGCTCTAAAAGCATTCCCATTTGCCCCACTAGCCAATTGGCTAATACCAACACCCACAAGGCCACTAGCCCTTGAAACCGCCCCACCATTTTACTTACAACGAATGCGAGTTGAATAAAGATCACCACAGACGCTAGGATACCAAGGCTAATTAGGTAGACAATAAATCCGTTCCTGATTATCCAGGATATAGGAGCAGTGGGGGTAAATTCCAAAAAGATCCTACCCAAAATCAAACTTGCCCCACCAAGTGTCACTGCCAGTAAAATGGTGTATTCCACAAACAACCCAACCAGTTTAGCTAGGGTAATATACCAGCCAGGAACCGGAAGAACTAAGAGAGTATAAACAGTATCCTCTTTCCATTCACTGCGCAAGGTTTGAAAGCTTTGCCAAACAAACCAAGGGGCGAAGAACATAAGAGGCAGTACCACCGTTATAGTTGCACTCTCCAAAGCCCAGCCCGTGCTAATTTTGTAACGAACAAAGAGCATGAATAGCAGAATTAGCCCCGAAAGAATCCCTAAAGGCCAGCGGGATGCTTCTAAGTCTTTACGTAAAAGACGTAGGAATTTAGACATTAGGCAAAGACCTCCTTAAACAAATCGTTGATGGACTTCCCATAGCGCACCCGTAGATCTTCCGCATTACCTTGGAGATTCACCGTGCCTTCATCTAGAAAAACTACAGAATCGAAAAGCTGCTCAGTATCACCAACCGCATGGGTAGAAATGATCATAGTTTGCTCTTCACTCTTGAACTCCCGCACAATTCCTTCTACGATCCGATCCCGGCTAGAAGGATCTATCCCACTAAAGGGTTCATCAAGTAGGACTAACGGAGCTGTACGAGCTAGGGTTAAAATCAGCTTTAGACGAGCTCGCATCCCCTTAGATAGTGAACTAACTTTCTTTTCTGGGTCTAAACGCATGAAATC
>JAAZLB010000053.1 GCA_012799535.1 Bacillota bacterium
GAGTTTTAACTCGAGAGTTTTAACTCAAAAGCCCCTAGGCACAGTGAGGAGTTCACACAGCCTAAGGGCTCTTATTTTTCAGTCTGCCATTAACCTAAGCTAATTTTCACAGGAGTAGGATTACTAATGTTATCACTCACTGGACAACGGCTCTCAATTGTGTGGAGCCAAGTTTCCAGTTGTTCTCGATTTAGATCACAATCTGGTTTAACCTTAACCCGAATTTCCGAATAACCTGCTCGACTTGGGGTTTCTTTCCCCATAAACTTAGCCGGATCTAAATCTCCTTCCAATTCAAAGGTAATCCCCCTAAGCTGGAACCCCATCTCCCTAGCCACCACATGGCCAACTACATTCAAACAACCTGCCAACGCACCAAGGACATACTCTACAGGGTTTGGCCCCGCATCTGTTCCCCTTAAGTTTCGTGGTTCATCAATAATCATCTCGAAATTTCGGGCCCGCACCACTGTCTTGGTGGGGTTTTCACTACTGGCAGTCACTTTGAAGCTTACTGCGCTCACCTAAATCCCCCCTTTACTCTTCACTTCAACTATTCCCAATGGGAAAGTGTTTATACTCTCTAAAGACTAAATCGCTGTGTTCTTGGATCTGGCAACTGGAAAAATACCGTTCTTCTAGGGGAATCCATTCCCTTAAGAAACGTTCTAACATCTGTGGCCCATTTCTTTTCAAAATCCGTTCCCGTTGTTCTTCTGGGCTAATTGTCAAAAACACTCTTAGATCATAGTTGTCTCGCAAAGTAGGGTGCAAACTATAAGATCCTTCCACCACTCTCAAGGGATGAGCCTCAATTGGGGGAGACTTTATCAACCTGTTTGTTTGACAATTATAAATCTGGTAACTAAAGGGCAATCCTCTTTTAAGCCCTGCCCCTACCTCCCCCTGAAACCGCTCGTAATCTACATTACCTCCTGGTTCCTGAAAACGCTGGGATGTCCTTTGCTCTGGCCTTAAGAAGAAATGATCCATTTTGATCACAGGGCAGTGGTACACCCCTTGTAAGAGTTTGCTTAATGTACTTTTCCCTGAACCGCTGGGACCATCAATAGCTACAACCACATGGTCTTGGCTTTTAAGTAATTTCTCAATTTCCCAAAAGAGGGGGAAATAATGGGCATACTGGCTACTGACAACCCGATAGCTAGGATTATACTCCCCCCTGTAGACCTTACTATGACTAACCGGGGGATAACCCTGCGCCTCATACTCTTGTAAATAACTCCCCAAATCTACCTGGTCAAAGGGTAGAAGCCCCTGGGCACAAAGTTCACCTAGAAGCTGGAGCTTGGCCTCAAAACCTTCCTTCGTTCCTAAGTTCAATCTAGAAGTGTTAACAAAAAAGCGGTTGACCGTTGTTAAAGGGAAGCCCTCTACTAAGGCTCCTAAATTAAGCCTAGAAAAACCATTACCAATCTCTTCAAAAAGTGATTCTTTAGGTAACTTGGCTGTAATCTTACTGACTTCTTCAGTGAGCCTAACTAGACTTGTAGATTCGTCGGTTACAAAATGCCCACAGCCAAACTCATTTTGATAAATCAGTTTTACCGCATCTTCCATACCCATCTTCGGATAGCATGAGTAATGCGTTAAGAGAATTTGTTTTAATTCTTCCATACGAATCTCCTTGTAGCCTATTTAATTAGGTGTTTACGAATTGGACCAATGTCATTAGTCAAAAGCCCTATAACCCCACTCTGAAAAGCCCGCTCTGCCTCGAGGGGTTCATCTGCCCAGTACAAATTAGGAATAAAACCGTGTTCTAGACAAGTTTGTATATCCTGTTCTTGATAATACCCTTTAAAAAATTGAATCCGCTCACACCATAAGTCATGGGCTGTTGCAAAGACCTTATCTAAATCCGTATCTTTGCGTCCTTGAATTAAACACCGGGGAATATGGGGGCAAATTCTTAAAGCCGCCTCCAAAACCTCTCGGCTTCCAGCTAGATAAAAAGACTTATAATGGAAGGGTGTGATGGTCTGGATTAGATAAAGTGGAGTACATCTTTCATCTAGGGCTTTAATGTGAATGTTCAGTCCAACTTGTCCTAAAAAACTCGCCAAAACCTCTTGTAAGGTTGGAATGCTTAGCCCTGGAATTACTTTCCCATTTTCATCCTTTAGATTTACCCTCTTCAATTCTGTTGCAGTAAGGTCAGCTACTTTTCCCGTTCCATCTGTTGTCCGATCAATGGTGCTATCATGAATAACAAAAGGAACTCCATCTGCACTAACACGCACATCAAATTCTAGCTCATCTGCCCCTGCAGCTACAGCTGCGGCAAAAGCTGGGAGACTATTTTCTGGAAAACGTGTACTCCAACCACGGTGGGCTATTAGTAACATAATATCAACTCCTTAATCAAGAAAAGAGTGCTTCCGCACTCTTAGGCAACAATAATAGACCGAATTTGATTCAGATTCTGTAATACAGACTCCACCACATCAGGACCAAATTGACTTCCACTTTTCTCTTGTAGATAATCAAGGCTAGTCTCTATACTCAAGGCCTTGCGATAAGGACGATCCTGAGTCATGGCATCTACCACATCTGCTACGGTCGTTATCTGGGCTAAAAGGCTAGGGCTGACTCCATTGAGCTTTCCTGGATACCCCCCCTGACCATCATACCAGAGGTGATGGTGGAGGATGATCTCCTGAACTGCTTGATCCAATCTCGACGCGTTAGCATACTCCCAACCATGAATGGGGTGGTGCTTAACTACTTTCCATTCCTCTTGGTCGAGCTTGCCCTCTTTTTGCAGAATTTCTGGCGGTATATGCTGCTTCCCCACATCGTGGAGTAAAGAACCTAAACTCAAACGGGTTAACTCCTCACTGTTAAGACCCATGATAATTCCGATTCGGACTGCAAGTCGCTGCACCCGTTGGCTATGACAATAAGTGTCCTGATCTAAACCGGCCAAGGCAGTGGTTACGGCATCCACGACTTCTGCATACTTTAGTCTATCCATGCTCCAATCCCTTCCTTGGACTCTATTACCCCGACCCAAGGTAGTCAA
>JAAZLB010000356.1 GCA_012799535.1 Bacillota bacterium
CGATGATCACATCTCCTCCCTGAAGGGGCACATTTTCTTGGAGATAGCGATTGCGAGTTAGCTCACCAAAATCAATTTTGACAATCTCCGTACCCGTCTCTGTCTGGCGACTGAGGGATACCTGTCCCTCGTCGGCTAAGGCGGTCAGCCCACCTGCCATGCCAATAGCATCGAGGAAACGGTCTCCTTGGCGGAACTGGAAATACCCTGGGTTACGCACTTCACCTAAGATTAAAACTTGTTTGCGACCTTCTGGTATGTAAATTACGTCTCCAGGTTGCACTTGCTCGTTTTGGAGACCTAAGCGTTCTAGAGAGCCTAATTCAATCTCTTTTGTGACACCGGCTCGAGTTAGGATCAGCTTGTCCCCTGCCCGATCTTGAGTTCCACCAGCCTGGGCCAGAAGATCCAAAAGCCGGGTTTGATCTTTAACTTGGTAAGAGCCAGGGATGCGCACTTGTCCTAAAACTAAGGCGTTTTGATAACCCTCCGGCACAAAAATCAAGTCATCTGGATGCAAGCGAGGGTTCTCCCCACCTTGCTTTCCAGTTAAACTGGGAGTAGCATTCACTAGAAGAATCTCTGGGGAGCCCCCTTGCTTTCTGGTTATAGAAATAGCACTAGCATCTCCGGTGGGCAATACCCCCCCAGCTCGAGCTAAGATATCTACAAGATAGCTATCTCCGTTTAGTTCATAAATCCCAGAATCTCTTACCGCCCCTAGCACCACAACTTGCTGTTTTTTTGGCACAAAGACCACATCATTTGCGTCAATTTGCACAGCTTTACCCTTACCTGCTAAAAGCTCCTGAACACTGATGATCCTTTCTACTGGCCCCTGATCTGTTTGACTTGTAATTACAACTCTTTCCAAGTCCGCAGACTCTAAAGCACCTCCAGCCAAGGCTAAAAGATCTAAAATGTTTAGACCATCTTGCAAATCATAACTGGTAGGTTCCCGCACTTCACCAAAAATCATAGCCCGACCTGAGGTGGGAACAAAGACCGTATCACCACTAGCGATCAAAGGATTGGATTCTAAGGTACCAGCACGAAAAAATTCATTTACGTTAACAGAAAAAACCTCGCTTCGATCAGCCCCGTGGGCGTCAAAGGCATAACGAGTAATAGATATTTTCTCCAAATCAGCAGCTTTAGTCGGTCCTCCAGCTAGGGCAAGGATATCAGAGAGGCGAGAACCAGCCTTAATCTGATAGTAGCCAGCGTTAAGTACTTCACCCAAAACCTGCACTTGAAGGGTACGAAATTGACTTACAATTACCGTCACCTGAGGGTTAATCACAAATTCGGCGAGGATCTCTTGTAATTCTTTGCTTAATTGTCGGGCGGTCTTATCCACAGCCCAATGATCCCCTACTAAAGGAAAGGTAAGATAACCGTCGGGGCGAATAGCCACTTCGGTTGTCAATTCGGGATGGCCCCAAACGGAAATCTGGAGTACATCGCCTACACCTAATAAATACTCATTGGCCTCACTCGGCATGGCAGTGAGAAAAGCGAAAACTATAAGTACTAGTAAGGACAGACTTGTCCACCGATTTTTCATCTTACCCATACACCTCATATCGCAGAATCATCGCTTAAGTGAAACTGAAACAGAAAAGAAGAACCGAGGAACCATTAGGACCGCGGTTCTCCAAACCTAGTTATTTCATGACACCATTAGTTTTGTGCTGGTCTAAAGTAAAAGCCAGAAAGGGGTACGGCCCGTTCGGTCTCTACATAAAACTGAGTGTTTGCTTCTATTTTGACATCTTTACCCTTTATGAAGTAACCACCTGCAAGACCAACTGGTCCTAATAATACGATACCGGCCATGCTAGCACCTGCAGCCAACTCTAAAGATTTATTTTCCTGCGTGGCCCTTTCATCTACCCTTAAGCGAACTGGAGTGCCATCGAGGGAGGCGACTCTACCAAAGTCCACTACCATTCGGCCGTCCTTACCAAGACGCCCAGCAGAACTTACTTCCGTTACCTTCGCTTGGCTCACAACACCTGCAGGAATAACAACCCGACCTTCTACAACTACATCTTCCACAACCTTGTAGTCAACCACATCACCAACTTGAGATTTGCCCGAGTCGATGGTCTTTAACAGTGCGATTTTTACCAGGCTTTGGGCCGGTAATGTCACTTTCTTGGTATCTAGTTTAGTAGTGCCCCAAATGTCCATCATTAAGGTCTCAGCACGAGTAGAAATATTACCTGGTTGGGGTGCACCATATAAGACTGTTTCTAAACCCTGGAGTCGTTCAATTAAAGGCGCCTCAGAGTTAAAAGTATAAGAAAAGCCCCATTCAGCTAAATTAAGGCGTAATTGTAAGCCGCCAGAACCTTCTGAGCTTTGTAAGAAGGTTTGTACCTGATCAATGCGCATTAAAACTGCACCTTGTTTTGTCTCCCCATAGATATCCGTTTCAATTCGTTCTATTCGTTCTATTAAAGAGCCTTCTTGGGTCTGCCCATAAAGCATAACTTCTACACTAACTAAGGAATCTAAGGGTGTGGCACTAGCGAATGCTACGTGCGGTATAATAGTAAGAATCATCAGCATTGATAACACAAGCGATAGAGCTTTTTTCAAGGTTACCCCTCCATGATCTAAAATTTAATGGAAAACGCGGCACTAGCTCCATGATCCGGTTCCACATCATTAAAGTCAATGAACTTGTAATTGAAACGCAAGGAGCTATCATTCTTAAATTCGTAACTTAATCCAAGCTCAGCAATATTCTTGGCTTGAAGTGGACTCTTGTTTGATTCATCATCTGAGTCCTGGTTTCCTTCTTCTAAACTAAATTTTGGCCATTCTTGGGTCATCCCCAAATGAACTGTACCTCGGGTGATGGGTACTTCTACTCCAAGGGAAGTAACTAAGGGAGGCACATTCTCCCAATCGGAAAGATCTCGCGGTACTTCCAATTGTTTGTAACCGGCACTAAAGGTAAATAGATCCGCCCAATCTAGACTGAGATCCACTGAGGTACCAGTAATCTTGGTAGTCTGGGATTGATCAGTCACTAAATGGTCAACTGCAGTCTTTAAGGCAAGATCTCCTACCTTAACTGAAATTCCATAGGCCGCTCCCCCTTCAATTACTGGGGAGTTTTCCACAGGTTGAGTTCCACTAGGCACTGGTCTAATACCACCCGTAACCTCGATCCCTCCAAAATTAATAGAAGGACTAGGCTCTGGTTCAGGTTCTTGCACCACAAAACTACTGTAAGGCGGTAAATTTCGAACCTGAGAAGAAACTTGACCGGTCCAGAGACTCCGTGGCTCTAACGATTGGACGTAAATCTCAGGAACCTCAGGCTCCTCTACCTGAGCACTAGTTTGACTCAGCATAAGGGTTCGGTTAGGTCCCAGTCGTTCTTCCTCCAATTTGCGAGCTGCAGATAAGGCTTGCTCCGAATAAAGCAACGGGCGTTGAGCGAACAGACCATCATTGGCTTTTCGCCAGCCCTGATCGTACAGGAAATTAAAGTCTTGGAAGGCGTAGCCTAGGATTTCCAATTCTGGACGAAACTCTAAGATCAAGCGATATAAGAGTTCTACTTGGTTTGCAGTCAATTCTTGTTCAGGATTGACTCGCTGGTTGTAACTGAAGATGATGCTATCTAGATAGACGTTTTGGCTCACTCCAAAACGGCGGGATTCTAGATGGTCTTCTCCACTCAAGTGCTGTAATAAGCGGGCTACTA
>JAAZLB010000357.1 GCA_012799535.1 Bacillota bacterium
CAAATTGGGGATAGCCTTAGTTTTCAAGGCGTCATCGCCCAGCCCCCCAAAGCACCAAATCCTGGTGTGTTTTCTTATCGGGAATACCTGAGTAGGCAAGGGGTTTTTGGCCTTTCCTATCCCGCTGATTTTCAAATTCAGCAAGCTACAAAAACCTCTCTGTTAAGGAGAATACGCTTAAAGTTAAAAGACAACCTAGAAAGACATCTAGTTGATCCAGGTCTGGTCCAAGCTCTAGTCTTAGGGGACAGGGACGGCCTTGGCACAGCTAGGAAGGAGTTGTGGCGGGAGCTTGGTATTTCCCATCTTTTAGCTATTTCTGGGATGCATGTAGGCTTGTTAGCCTTAGTTCTAGGCTGGCTAGTCCAGAAATTGCCCTTCAAACCGATCTATAAGTTTTTCTTGACCCAAGTTGTGCTTTGCGGTTACATTGTCTTAGCAGGAAGTGGAGCTTCCACCTGGAGAGCTTTTTTAGCTGGTCTTTTAGGTTCCTATGGGAGTTTACGAGGGAGATCTGTTGACCCTTTCCATCTTTGGGCCTTTATTGGCTGGATCTTGCTTTTAGGGCAACCAGCCCTAATTTTTGATCCAGGTTTTACCCTCTCTTTTGCAGCTTCTGGAGGGATCATTCTCTGGGCTCCGAACCTACGATTCACAATCAGAAGTCGAATAATCACCTACATCGTAAGCTCTTTAACGATTTCCCTAGTTGCCCAAATTAGTTTGGCCCCTTTGTTGATCCATTACTTTGGAGAAATTGCCGTGTTGGGCTCCCTGAGTACTTTACTATTCTTACCCCTAGTGGTTGTCCTATTAGTTGGCGGTCTCGGAGTGGCCTTAGGCTTAGGCTCTTTAGGCTTTACTCCCTTAGTAAATCAAGTGATGGGCATTGTAGAAGCTTTAGAACGACTTTTGACACCCTATGCTTGGCAGTGGGTACCTCGACAGGTTAGTTTGATCCAAATTCTGATCTGGTGGTTGTTTTTTGTCTATGCTGGCTGGTGTCTCAGACGACCACGTCTAACTAAGCCTAGAAGAACCCTACACCAATTGGCTAAAGGATTTGTCGCGGTAGTAGTCATCACTAGCTTGCCACCAGTTGTGTTTAATCCTTTAGAAATCACCGCCATCAATGTGGGACAGGGAGATAGTTATTATATTCGAACACCCAGTGGGCGACATTTGTTAATCGATGGGGGAGGAGACTCTCCCTATTGGCAAGAACGAGGCCGTAATGTGGGAGAACAACGCCTAGTGCCCTATTTACGCCATCGCCAGGTAGAACGCTTAGATTATGTAATTCTATCCCATCCCCATGAGGATCATCTCTTTGGCCTTTTAGCCGTATTAGAACACTTTGAAGTGGGTTTGGTTATAGATAATGGTCATGCCCACACTAGCCCTAGTTATTTGAGGTATTTAGAGTTAATCGAAGCTAAGCAGATTCCCTATCATGTGGCTAGAGGGGGGGATCGGATCAACTTAGGAGATGGAATCACCTTAAATGTCCTTTATCCAGAAGAATTGTTGCCGGCTCTTCCTTCGCCTTATAATAACAACTCCTTACTGTTGCGTTTAGATTATGGAGGTTTAAGGGCACTATTCACTGGAGATTTAGAAAAACCTGTCTTATACGATTTGGCCGAGTTGGATGTCCTTGACTTAAAGGCTCAGTGGTTGAAGGTCCCCCACCATGGTAGCAACAGCAGTTTTTCTGAAGAGTTTTATCGAGCGGTGCAACCTCGGTGGGCCACCATTTCTGTAGGACCCAATTCTTTTGGTCATCCCCATCAAGAGGTGGTGGAATATCTCAATCGTTCGAAAATTCGCTGGGCCACAACGGAGCGGGGACCTGTAACTTTTTTCATCTGGTGGGGACTTTGGGGCAGGCTTCGGGGCCCTCGATCCTGAATATTGCTAAGAGGTGAAGGTTAATGCAAAGGATCTTAACTCAACTTGAAAAGGAACCATTACCGCGGGTGATTTTGGTTCATGGTCCAGAAGTCTTCTGGCAAGAACGGGTTTTTACTATCTTACAAGAACGAAACGCAAAGGATCCAATGGGTGAATGGAATTGGTCTGTTTTCCATGGGAGTAAAGAGTTCGAACTAGAACCCTTTTTAACCGAACTAGGGATGGTGCCTTGGGGTGATAATCCTAAGATTGTGGTGCTTAGGGAAGGGGGGCTTATCCCCGCAGGAGAGATGGATACAATTGCCACTTGGTTGGCAGAACACCCCCAATCAAATATCTTGGCCGTTTTTTTGGATAAAGTGGATAACCGCTGGAAATATCTTAAGACTTTACGGAAGTTTGCCCTGGAGATAGAGTGTAAACCTCTTCAAGGTGAGGCTTTAGTCCGTTATGTCCTTGATTATTGCCTAGAGCAGGCAAGGAAAATGGGACGGCCTACTGCTGAACTTTTTTTGAATCTGGTAGGTGGGGATCTGCTCACAATTCATAATGAACTAGACAAATTAGTGAATTATACAGAGGGGAGAGGAGAGATCACAGTAGAAGATCTCCAGGCAATTACTTCCCTGTCTCCAGCCCAAATAGAGAATCACACCATTTTTCAAATGACGGATTTAATCGTCCAGAAAAAGCGCCAGGAAGCCTTAGAAGTTCTAAATTCACTCTTAAGTGCAGGTGAACCACCCATGCGGATTTTGCCCCTCATTGAGCGACAACTTAGATTGCTTTTAGCTGCTAAGACAAG
>JAAZLB010000054.1 GCA_012799535.1 Bacillota bacterium
GAGTATATCACCACAGTCTACGGTATGGGCTATAAGTGGGTGGAATAATGTTTCCGAAATTAAGTTGGAAGCTAACCTTTTTTATGGTTTTAGTCAGTGGCTTGACCATTACTTTTGCCGGTCTTCTTACAGATCGGGCCTTGGATCGGCAGTTTGCTGATTTTTTAGAAACTAGTCAGCTAGAACGAAACCAGCAAATGTTGGAGACTATTAAAGAGATATACGATGGAAGCCAGGATCGAATCACCATCGAACGGCAGTTAGAGTTACTAGGGCAAGCTACTGCTGCCCAGATTATTGTGGGAGAACGGCGCATGGGTGGGCATATGGGTGGCCATATGATGAATCGCGGTCCTGCCATGATGCGCCGTCAGACCACTGACAATCTAATTCTGCCAGACGGGTCAACTGCCCTAGTTGAGATTATTCCGAGTCAAAGTCCCGAACACGCCCTCCAAGAAGCGGAGTTCCGTAGAGCGGTCAATCAATCCATCTTACTCGCTGCCTTGTTTTCTCTTGGGGCTGCCCTGGTTTTAAGTTCCTTCTTTTCTTGGGGACTAACTAAGCCTTTGGATAATTTGGTAACCATGGTGAGAAAGGTGGGGGCAGGAGATTTGGCTCAGCGCACAGAAGTGCGGGGACAGGATGAATTTAAGTTTTTAGGTCAAGAGTTTAACCAAATGGCGGCTAATCTAGAGCGCATGGAGCAGATGCGTATTAAACTCACAAACGATCTAGCTCACGAGTTTCGCACCCCCTTAGCCACTGTACAAGCCTATTTAGAAGGTATGAGTGATGGGGTGATTGACCCAACTCAAGAGAACTTCAATCTAGTTCTAGAAGAAACCCAACGTTTAGAGGGCCTTTTAGAGGGTTTACAAGAGTTGGCTAAATTAGAACAACCTATGCCTAAAAAGGAAAGGGTGGATTTAGGAAACACGCTTACTTCTTTAGTGTCCCCCTTAAAAATCTTAGCTGCCGAAAAGGACATTAGCATAGGATTGGCCTTACAAGAAGGTTTAGTGACTATTGGGGACGGGGATATGCTTGTAACCGCTTTTCGCAATCTAGTGGAAAACGCGATTAAATACACCCTGCCTGGTGGAAGAGTATCGATTAATCTACGAGCAGAACAGGATGAAATAGTGGTGGAAATTTCCGACACGGGGATTGGCATTGAAGCCCAAGATTTGCCCTTCATTTTCGAAAGATTTTATCGAACAGATCTGTCCCGCTCTAGACAAACGGGAGGGACAGGCATTGGTTTGACGGTTACAGCTGGGATTATCAAGGGACATGGGGGTACCATTACGGTGGTAAGTGAGCCCCATAAAGGTAGTACCTTTAGTGTGCGTTTGCCTAAAGCGTAAAACGGAGGGGGAGAAGAATGAGAAAATTAGCAGTTGTGGGGGTTGTGGTTTTAGTCTTGGTGGGGATTGGTTTCTTTTCAGGTCAGTTCCTGCAAATTAATCCTGCAGATGTGGCAGAAAATTTCATTGAACAAGTGGCAGAACGGGATTTTTCAGATTTAGAAAAGTACTTCGGGGAAGCAGCTCACCCCACAGAGGCAGAACTTAAGGAAGCTTACGATCGCTTTGCCCACAGTTTCGCCTTAACTAATATTGCTATCACCGATTTTGCGCCCCTTTCTCAGAATAAAAAGGAGGCAGTTTTTCATTTTGAGTTAGCTTACGAAAGTAGCCATTTTGATCCCTTGGTAGTAGAGTCTAATCTAGTTCTTAAACGGAAAGGATTCTTTGATGAATGGAAGTTAGAGTGGCAAAATAATCTACCCCTACCCCATTATGGGCTTAAAGCAACCTATACACGAAGCCGTTTAGAGTCTAGGCGTGGTAACATTATTGCCAGTAATGGTGAGATCTTAGCTGGTGAAGGTAGCTTAGTAGCAGTTGGGGTGCAACCGGATCGGATTACGGATCCAGAACTTCTTTTGGCCACATTAAAAGAACAACTAGGTTTAAGTGAAGATTATGTGCGTAGACAGTATGAAGCACCGGGGGTGCAAGGGCATTGGTTTGTACCCTTAGTGACTTTATCAGAACAGCAGTATCTAGCTGTAGATGAGATTTTACGTCCAGTGCCTGGAGTCTTTTTCAAAAGGGTGGAGGCCCGGGCTTACCCTCAAAGGGAAATAACTGCCCATCTCACCGGTTATCTAGGGGAAGTAACGAGCTCCATGCTAGAAGACTTTCCAGAACGGGATTATTTAAGTGGAGAGATTGTAGGTAGAGCCGGGTTAGAAGGTAGTCGGGATGATCTATTGCGTGGTCGCCCTGGTTATCGTTTCTATGTACAACCAGAAGAAGGTTCCCAGATCTTACTTGCGGAAAAACCACTAGTACCCCAAGAAGACTTGGAACTGACTTTGGATGTAAGACTACAGACTTTGGCTTACGAAATGCTTCAAGATCGCCAAGGGGCTTTTGTACTTTTAGATGCAGAAACTGGTGCTATTTTAGCCCTCGCTTCCACGCCAAGTTATGATCCTAATGAGTTTGTGGTAGGTATATCTAGCAAACGCTGGCAAGAATTAAGCACGGATCCTCAAAAACCAATGTTTAATCGGGCTACCCAAGGTTTGTACCCACCTGGTTCTGTATTTAAGGTGATTACCACCGCGGCAGCTTTGGATCAGGGCGTTTTTGAGCCAACTAGCGAGTTTGTGGATACAGGTGAATTACGAGTAGAAGGAAATATTATTCGCAATTTCCAACAACAAGTCTTTGGGGAACACGATCTCAACCGGGCCTTAGTAGAGTCTATTAACACCACCATTGCAAAGGTGGGATTAGAAATAGGTGCACCCGTATTGGAAGAGTATTTCACCCGTTTTGGCCTTAATCAGGCTCCGCGCCTAGGTCTTTCTATGGCGAAAGGGAGTGTGGGTACTCCTAAACGTAGTAAGGTGGCCCTAGCTTGGTCCGCAATTGGGCAAGATCAGGTGCTTTTATCTCCCTTACACATGGCCCAAATCTTTACAGTGTTCGCTAATGGTGGTCTGTTACCACCTATTCATCTCATCAAGACAGACCAGCTACCAGAGGCAACTGAGGTGCTTAAGGTAGAGACTGTGGAACAAATGAACGCTATGCTAAAAGAAGTGGTCTTAAGTGGTACTGGTAGGGGAGCCCAAGTAGCCGGTTTAGACCTCTTTGCTAAAACTGGAACTGCGGAAATTGTAGGTGGGGGCAATCACGCCTGGTTTGCCGGTCATACCCAGCTTCCGGAGGGGCGCAAGGTGGCCTTCGCCCTCCTAGTTGAGGAGGGAGGGGTTGGCGGACAAATTGCCGCCCCTTTAGTTAGAGATTACTTTGGGCGCTTAGTGCACTAATTAAAGAAAAAGGCCGGTAGGTAGCGGTGGCAATAGACCTATGCTACCAAGATCCACTTTCTTCGACAAAATAGCAGGAGAAGAATTAAGTTAAATAGAAATAATTACCTGTAGAGAATAGAAGATAAGGGGGGATTGGAGATGAGTATGCGCAAAAAGTTGTTTTTTGGTGGCACTATTATCGCGATCATTGTCCTTTTATCCGTAGTTACGTTCATGAGCAATCGTACATTGCAATTAATTGAACGGGATGAGTTTAACGAGCTAGCCCAGCTAGAACAAGTGATTCAGTTACGTTTAGCTGAGCAAATTGCCGCGACCAAGGATTTGACTCTAACTGTGGCCAACAATCCAGAAGTGCAACGTCTCTTTGCTGAAAAGGATCGTCGCGCCTTAACAGAGCTGCTTTTACCTGGTTATGAAGCGGTGGCAGATCGCTATGCCCAGATGCAATTTCATTTACCAGATTCCACCTCTTTTTTGCGGCTTCATCAACCAGAAAAATACGGTGATAGCCTTAAGGATTTTCGCTTTACTGTGAACGAAGCTAATCGCACCGGGAAAGTGGTAGAAGGGATAGAAGAAGGAAGGGGTGGCTACGGCTTAAGGGTAGTAGCACCCGTTTTTTATCAAGGCACCCATGTTGGTTCAGTAGAATATGGTGGAGATTTAGGGATCGGCTTTCTCCTTTCTTTACAAGAAGAACTAGGTGGGGAGTATGGCTTATATCAACTCCACTCCTCTAACATTGCTTGGGATGATTCTTCAGGAGAACAATCTGGTTTGTTAGCCACAACTGGTCTCCAGGACAATTGGATTATCGCTAGCACCCAGCAAGAAGAGCTGCAGGCAGGTCGTCCTCAGTTTTCCTTAACTAATCAGGAGCAGGCACTCCTAGTACCCTTAAGGGATTTCCAAGGAGAAGTTTCAGGGTATATCCGAGTTGTGCGGGATAGGACGGAGACAGTGAAATTTTTGAGGGAAACCAAATTCACTGGCTACGCCATTGGTATCCTTTCTGCTTTGGTTTTAGCAGTTCTTTTATCTTTGATTCAAGGTTTCTTCTTAAAGCCCCTCCAGCAATTGGTGGGGGTGGCTGAAGCTATTGGGCAAGGGGACTTTTCTAATCCTATTGTGGCCCAGAGCCAAGATGAAATTGGTCAACTTTTTTCAGCCTTAGCGGTGATGCAGGATCAGATTGCCGCAGTGGTACAGGAAGTGGATACTACTTCCACAGCAGTTTTACGGAGTAGCCAAGAACTCTCTGCTATTACAGAAGAAAATGCCGCGGCTATTGAAGAGGTGGCCGCGACTACCAATGAGTTTGCCACCACAGTGGATGGACTCAACACTGGTTCTTTACAATTAGTAGCTGAAGCACAGAGAATAATGGAAGAAGCAGGTGCAAGTGGGGAGCAAATTGAAGAAGCGGTAGCCACTAGTACTGCCTTAAATAGAAGCATTGAGGAATTGGCCCAAGTAGTAACAAGACTTGGACAAGATTCTGAAGAGATTGGTCGAGCAGTAGAAGTGATCACCGAAATCGCGGAACAGACCAATCTTCTAGCCTTGAATGCTGCCATTGAAGCTGCCCGAGCCGGGGAACAAGGTCGTGGTTTTGCAGTTGTAGCAGAAGAAGTCCGCCATCTCGCGGAACAATCGGCCAAGGCCGCCACAGAGATCACCGCCTTAGTGCAGAGCATTCAAAGACAAACCACCCAGACGGTCCAGGAGATGGAGTCCGGGGCCAAACAAGCAGCCACTAGTGCTAAAATCACAGAGCATAGTGGAGCTATGGTAAAGAATATCATTGACCGGATGCAAGGTATTTTGCAGCAAATTGAACACATGGTGGAGGAAATGGGAGATATTGATCGAAGTAGCGAACAGATATCCGCCATCACCGAAGAACAAAGTGCCTCCATGGAAGAAATTGCGTCCGCTTCTGGAGATTTAACTATGATTGCGGATCGTTTGAAAAATCATATGAGGTGGTTTAAAATTGCAGATTAAAAAACACAGCTCCTTCTGGGCAAGGTTTGGACTTATACTGCTTTTATCCATTGCCCTTTCTTGGAGTGGGATCAGTCAGGCAGAGGCAAGCCTGAAGGTGTATTTTTTGGATGTGGATCAAGCAGAAGCGACTTTGTTAATAGGTCCAGATTTCACTATTCTCATTGATGCGGGGGATCGGGGTAATAATGATGTGGTGCCTCAACTAGAACGTTTGGGTGTAGATAAACTTGATCTTCTGATTTTCACCCACCCCCACGCGGATCATATTGGGCAAGGGGCTGCAGTTTTAAAACACTTTCCCGTTGAAGAGGTGTGGATGTCTGGTTACGAGCA
>JAAZLB010000055.1 GCA_012799535.1 Bacillota bacterium
ATATCGGCACCAACAGCATCACGCATAATATCCGCTACAAGATTACCAAGATTGGTCTCTTTAACACGAACAGACGCCCGCTCTCCATCCCAAACAAGATCTGTCTTACCAACTACTTGGCTGAGGCGTTGTTGCAATTCCTCATTCCAACGATCGACAATAGCTTGTACTTTAGCATTCTTAGGAACATCGGCGGTCACTGGGATTAACTTGCTTTCGTGCTTAACAATCTTCCCGTTTTCAACTTCTAGACGTAAAAAGCCTAAATTGTTAGCATATTCGTGAGCTTGAACAATTAAAACACCATTTACTTCAGCAGCCTGTTCTAATTCGGTATGGCTATGGCCACCAACAATGACATCAAGCTCAGATACTGCTTTCGCTAATTCTACGTCCTTGCTATAGCCTAAGTGGCTGAGAACAATCAATAAATCAACATCAGAACGAATCTCTCTGGCTATTTGCTTAGCAATGCCGATTGGTTCGTGGAAAATTAAACCTTCAACATTTTTTGGGTGAGTAACGATGGGAGTTTCTTGGGGAACAAGACCAATAATTCCCACTTTTATTCCGTTGATTTCTTGAATTAATGCACTATAACCAGCAAAGAGAGTACCATCTTCCCGGGTTACGTTAGCAGCCAAAGTAGGGAAATTTGCATCCTTGATTCTTTGGGCTAGAACTTCTTGACCATAGTTGAACTCATGGTTACCAGGGGTGAAAGCATTATAGCCCATGGCGTTCATAATCTCAATGGAAGGCAAACCACCAAAAAGGTTATCAATGTTGGTACCATGAATAGCGTCACCAGCATCTAACAAGAGAACTCTGTCCGCACCATACTGGGCCCGCACCTCTTGAACTAATGATGCTAATCTGACCCGACCACCCTGTTCTTTTTCGGCACCTTGCGGCAAATGGGACTCTAGACGGGAGTGAACGTCGTTGTTATGCAGGATGATGATCTCCGCAGCCCAGAGTGGCAAACTAATGGATAACAGCATGACAAGAACTAAAACCATCACAAATGAAGAGTTTCGAAACTTAGCTCTCAAAAAATCGCCTCCCAAAATTTAGTTTGTTCTATAATAATTCTACACTAGCTCACTTTTACCTCTAAGTATTTACGAACTTTATTAGGTCTATCGCAACAAACAGACAGATTTATTACGCAATCATCAGTTGGTAAAACAGGACAACTTAGCTCTGTGAGGAATTAACACATTAAGGAAATGTCCTGGAAATGAGAGGTGATTAAATGCGCAAATTTGGCATTTTCCTGACTTCAGTTTTACTAATTGCCGTCTTGGTTTTGATTGTGATTAGCTCCGGGTTACTACCTTACGTCTTTCCCGTCACTAATGATCAAGCCAAGATACCTCAAGTCACCATTCCTTTTACTAGCAAAAAAGTTGAGGTTGAAACACTAGAACTATCCGCCACTACTAACTTGGTAATCCTTAGCCAAGGGGGAGAGGTAGTAGTACATGGGACAGAAAGAGACTCTTTTGAAATTACTCTAGAAAAACAAAGTCAAAGCCCCAACCCACTCAGGGCCAAACAACTACTCGAACAGTTAATCATTACAGTAAACAGCGCGGACGAAACAACCACCATCGAGGTGGCAACTCCCGAAACTGCCCAGGGTGAGCAGGCAGTAGCAAACTTGGTGCTTTGGGTTCCCAAAGATCCGAACCTTAACCTTAAAATCTATACCAACCTTGGAGGCATTAAAGTCCAAGATGTTCAAGGTAATGTAGCTTTAGAATCCACTCTAGGTAACATTTGGGTCCACAACTCCTCCTTCCAAGAAGAGTTCATGGCCCTCACTAACCTTGGGGATCTCCACATTCACGGAGAGCTAGGAAAAACTAATGTTATTGAAAGTAAATTAGGTGATCTAGAGCTACTTCTTTCGCCAGAACCATCATATGTATTAGAAGGACAGATTGAGTTAGGTAACTTCACTACCGAAGTACCCTTCAAAGGACTACAAACAAAGCCGCAGATAAAAGGAATCCTTGGAACTGGTGAACAAAGAGGTCACTTGTTGGTGAACTTGACCTTAGGCTCAATTCAGGTAAAAAATCAAAACGATTAAGGAGGATCTTCATGAATTACAGATTACCGGGAATCGCCTATTTTTCCCTCCTAGTTCCTGTACTTTTAGGGATTTTGGTAGTAGTTTTGGTGATTACGCTACGTTGGTTCAGTTATAAAGAGAGAATGGCTATCATTAAGCAAGGTCTACCCCTAGAAGATAAGCGGACTAAGGAAGAAAAACGCAAACTCTTTTCTGCTATCGGTTTAACAGTGGCCCTAATCGGGCTAGCCTTTAGCATAGGACTAGCCACCCTTGGACTTGGCCCTTGGCTCTTATATGGTTTAATTCCCCTCTTTGCTGGTTTAGCCATGATTTTGGCAAGCCTTATCATGAGGCCTAGCAAGCCCAAGAAGGAGAAACAAACTAAGGGCGAACAAGTAGAGGCAGTGGAAATGGGAGAAACCGCCTCAACAGAGTTGAAAACATGGGAAGAAGCGGAAGAAGAATAAGCTTTAAATAATAATCCCGGGGAAAAACCCCGGGACTTTTTTAACTCCGTTCTGCCCAAACTTGGGCTACATCTACTGCATCTTTAGCCACTAAAACAACAGCTACCTCACCAATAAAATTAGGATTAGAAACGATGGTGAAATCTAGACCTTGCCTTTTGGCTTGCACAATTAGAGGCATGGCGGCACCGCGGGCATCTTGATGAATAACCAGTTCTATACCGCGCTTATCCTTTAAGGCTTCTAGCATGACCCCTAAGCCCTCTTTAGTACGGATCTGATCATAGGTGACCGCCTGAATGACCCGTTCTCTAAAAAAGCCTAGATAACGACGTTTTTCATCTGGGCGCAACTCTGGTGTCCCATGAATTCCAGCACTCAAAGTCCTGCCAAGATCATCTTGTTGATTAAAACCTTTCATCGGGCCCGCCTCCTCACATGAAAAAACACCCAAAACGAGTGGGTGTCTATGTTTATATTTAAGTGGTGCCGGGAGAGGGACTTGAACCCTCACGGGCGCTTAGCCCAACGGATTTTAAGTCCGTAGCGTCTACCATTCCGCCACCCCGGCGAACCATCCAAAAAACATTATAGACTATTTATTTCCCCTCGTCAACTGTAAATCAAAGCGAACCATAAAGAAGATCACCAATACTAACGATTAACTCCTCAAAACCGAGTAATTCCATGGTCTTGACTAAGATGCTCGTGCCAGAAATAATCACATCTTCTCGCCCCAATTGTAGGCTAGGTATTTGACTGCGTTCTTTAAGTGATAGTTTGCCCAACTTGCGGTACAAGTCCACTAATTCTTGGTAAGAAAAAGAGAATCCTCCTACTTTTTCGTAATCAAATTGGGGAAGTTCTTGTATCATGGCAGCCAAGCTAGTTGCGGTGCCTCCCACAGCTAGTAAGGTCTTTGGACCACATTGCAAATTATCTTCCACTAAGGGGGCTAGAAGTTGGCCAATCTCTTGTTCCATGGCCAACCACTCCCCCTCTAAAAGAGGATGATTTGTTATAAATCTTTCTAGCATACGGACTGCACCTACCTGAACGCTTCCGCCACCGAGTAAGTTTCCCTTATGATCCCCGGTGAAAATCTCGGTACTTCCACCCCCAATATCTACTACACTAACTGGGTAATCTAAATCTTGTATCGGAAGCGCTAAAACCGCTCCTCGAAAAGAAAGTTTTGCTTCTTCTTGGCCTGAAAGCACCCTTAACTCCCAACCAGTTTGCTCCCTGACAAGGCTAGCGAATTCTTGCTGATTTGAAGCATCCCGAACTGCACTTGTGGCCAAAACCTGCACCGCTACTTGGGCAGGTATCAACTCTTTAAACTCTTTCAGAACTCCTAAGGTCCGCTCCATTCCATCCTGTGGCAAAGCACCTGCAGCATCGACCCCACGACCAATTCGGGTGATTTTGGTGAGCCGAGTATAAGGCCTTACTATCCCCTCCACAAGCTCGGCTACTAAAAGCCGGACCGAATTGGTTCCAATATCGATTACCGCTTTCATGGTCGAAACTCCTTACACTGTCCAGAATCACAAGAGCTAGGCTTATTCAAAAGCCTCAAAACTTCTGCACCGATTACATTTTCTCCTTGAGCTAAATAGTCTGCCACATGGGTGTGGAGACATTTAACCCCCTCTGGACTGCGAATACCTCCCACACCGCTTTCTGCTAAAACTTGGTAGCGATCTGGGTATTCCTCCTTCATCCGCTCTTGTACTTCTAAGGGGATCAAAGATAAACGCCTGGCAGCGTAATCTCCATGATTTTGTTCCACCTGTTTAGCAAATTCAGGATCCTCTTGAATCCGCTCTTCAAATTGGGCGATTAACCCCTCTCCTTCAAGCAAAGCGATTTCTCGACGTAGATAGGGACAGGTTAGCCAATACAAGGTGGGAAAGATCTCGATTTGGGTTTCATCAGCGAACACAGGTCGATTTACAATTACCTGGGGAAAACCATGCTCACAAACGGTCTTGATGCCTAAAACACCCCGGGGCTCCCTGCCAATTTGTTCCTTAATGATCTGCAGATCTTCTGCAGTCGGTTTATCGTAATTCAGAAAATCACACCCTTAGAGAAAAATCGCCTCGCAAGGCGAGACGATTCCTATTTACAAACTAAGATTTACAGACTATTACCGTGCGCCCCTGCCCCCCCGTTTTGAGTCTTGACTTTTCTTGAGAGCTTGTTGCCTTTCATCACTGTCTTTTAGAAATCGTGATAAACGCTCTTCAAAATCCACAGGACTATGGGCTCTCCTGCGGGGACCGCGACGATCACGTGATGGCGCGTTAGGATTAGCCTGTTTAATCGAAAGGCCAATCTTTCCTTCACTCACATTAATGACCTTCACCTTCACCACATCGTTTTCGTTCAGAAAGTCCTTAATGTCCTTCACGTAAGCATCAGCTACTTCAGAAATGTGGACCAAACCGGTTTTTCCATTGGAGAGTTCTACGAATGCACCAAAATTGGTTATTCCTGTAACCTTCCCCTCGACAATGCTGCCGACATCGATTGACATACGTTAAAAAATTCCTCCTCTAGGATTTTGCCGTTGCAGGGCACGCGGCTACTATACATTATATATTATTGGCATTTTTGTGTCAATAATGCCAGTTAAAAGGGGCCCAAGCCGGCTCATCCCGGTTACCTTTTCTTAACGTCCCGCTCCACCTCAGAAGTCAAGGGTTCAGATATTATGTACATTACTTCCCCAGGTTTGACTAAGCCTAATTCTTCTCGGGCAATCCGCTCAACATTTTCTGGTGATTGCCACTCTTTGATTTCCTTCTCCAATTCAGCTCCCCGGAGTTCTAAAACTTCCAGTTGCTTTTGTAAGGCGCTAATCTGTTGTTTCAACTTATAATTCTCTAAAGCATTACGACCAAAGTGAAAACTCACCCATAATACAAGAACTAAGAAGAACACCCCACCAAAAGAAAGCTTCGTTTTCCCTTTTCCCTTTAGATCTTGGGCCATGTTTTTAACCTCCCAGTTCACCCATTCCCCCTTCTTTCAAAGATTCCTGCTTCTTTACTTTTTCCAACGCAATTTCGGACGGAACCGCAGGGGAGTCCGAGCCCAACTAAGCTTCAAGTCGGCCAGTAGAACTAAGGGTGCAGAGACTAAACGTAAAAAAAGAGTCAGGATAAAACTCAGCACGGTCATGATCAGATTAAAAAGCCAGAGCAAGATCCCAGTCACAATCCCACTAAGGAGCAATTTATAAAAAAAGAAGCCAAGGACCAGACCGATCACCACATAACCCCGTAATTCCCCCCAGTTAGCTAATAGCAGATAGAGAATTAAAACAGGGGTGACCAAGGCCCAAAAGAGCAGATCTAAAAGGGGGGTACTAAAAAACCCCGGACGCAGTAACCCACGGATCACCCGAAACAAATCAAAGAAAACACCTAAAGAAACCCCAGCTAAAAGCACGATGCCGAAGGAATAAAGCTGAGTACTTAAAGGTACCACCAAGAACACCTCCCGAAAGAGCGATCTTAGCGAAACAGTCTCGCCAAAAGGCCCTTCCCCCGCTTGCCTAGGGATTCCCCTAAGTATTCAATAGATTGAATAAAACCACTGACCAACAAATTGCCCTTTTCCAGATTTAACTCTTTAATGTGTAAATCCTCACCTTGCACAATTAAACCCCCAAGTTCCGTGTCTAAGACAATTTCCCGATCATCAAAACTCTCCACATGGGTTACCCCGTCTAAGGTTAGCCGTTCCCTCTCCGCTAAAACTAGTTGATGACGAACATTGCTAAGCCTTTTATCGTCCATTAGAACTACCCCCAAGCAAATTCTTTCTACATTCTATGCAGGGGCTGGACGTTTTAGAATTAGTCGTAGATTTTACGAATCTTAATTCCTTGGAAGAAGGTTTCCACAATTTCAGTGGGGTTCTTGCCCTCTTTAGCCAACATGAAGGCATCCCACTGGCTCAAGCCCACTCCATGGCCGTAACCGGTGCCTGCAATCTTCAGGTTCCCATTACTAAAGGTCAGCTCCTCCACCAAGGTAGACTTCATCTTTGTAGAGTCTACTGCTAGACGAAATTGAGGTCCGGAAATTGGAGCTTTACCCTGGGTACCTATTACCTCCATTTTGGTCACTCGCTTACTTGGACCTTTCTCCACAATCTCAATGTTTTGAATATCACCCACGTTTATCCCTACCTTAGCCAGAAGCTCTTTCAGCTCCGTTCCACTATATTCTACTACCCAACGCTTCACATCTTCTGGAACATACTTGTTTTCTGGCAATGTGACGCTTTTAGTAAAGGGTGGTTCCTGCTCTTTATAATCTAAGCCCTCCTTGGCCCGGGCAGTGGTTCCACCAGAATAGGCGTGAAACCAAGCCCGCACATAGCGATTATCATAGGTCATTACTTGACCTCTAGTCATTTGTACCGCCTCCTTGATCTCAGGCGTTACTGCTTGCGGATTGAATGCTTGAGTTTCCTCAATTGAAGTGGAAACATCTGCCCCATATTTATCTTTCACACCTCCGCTGGAAATAAAATCCATGGTAAAACTGCGAGCGAAGATGGCTTGGGCAGCATAGGCCTCTTTCGGCCAATCAGGAAACATCTCACCTGCTACTACCGCTGCCACATATTCCTCTAGAGGCATCTTACTGATTTTTCCTGTTTCGTTATTATAGACTGTCACTTCCGGTTCTTGTTTGAGATCCCTCGCAATATTTTGGTCATTGCCAGACCAACTGATTAAAAAAGTCACAGTGGCTACCATCACCAAAACTAGACCAAGCACTACCCCGTGATTGCGGTTAAACTTCATACCCGTCCCCCTACTCTTTTTTACTAGTTTCACCAAAACTAGAGGAAAAAACGCTAGAAGCATGGGTAATATTTGAGTTTATGGGGAAAATATTACCACTGTAGCAGGAGAACCCGAATAATCCTAGAATAAACAGGTATATTTCCACCTTAAAGGAGGTCTATTTGTGAACAAAGCAGAGTTGATCGCTAGTGTAGCCGAAAAGTCTAATATGACCAAGAAGGCAGCAAGCGATGCTGTTGAAGCAGTGTTTGCAACCATTTCCGAAAGTTTAGCTAAAGAAGAAAAAGTGACGATTGTAGGATTCGG
>JAAZLB010000056.1 GCA_012799535.1 Bacillota bacterium
AAGCGGCGCCCCTCACTACGACTACTGGCGAGCCCTAGTTCAGTAAGCAAGGTTAGGATATCCATCCCCTGTACGAAAGCTTCTTTGTCCAGAGCAGTTGAAGGCATGTTTTCATCCACTCCACCACCGCCAAAAAGGGCCCGGGCTGTGGCTTGTGCCCTGTTTGCCTCCTCTTCACCGTGAACAAACTTGGTTACTTCAAAGGCAAGAACTTCCTTGGCCCGATTTATCTCGGAGCCTTCTAGGGCACCAAGGCGACGCACCTCTTCCATTGGTAGGAAGGTAAGCAAAGCCAAAGTACGTTCCACATCAGCATCGTCAATATTGCGCAGATATTGGTAAAACTCATAAGGCGATGTCCGCTCCGCATCAAGCCAGATTGTGCCTGCTTCAGTTTTTCCCATCTTATGACCTGCACTAGTAGTTAATAGTTTTAAAGTGAGACCAAATACGGGCTCTTCTTCAACTTTACGTACCAACTCATAGCCGCCTAGAATG
Source organism: Bacillota bacterium (assembly GCA_012799535.1). GTDB lineage: Bacteria > Bacillota > Limnochordia > Darwinibacteriales > Darwinibacteriaceae > UBA4996. The sequence goes on from JAAZLB010000056.1 coordinate 499, forward strand.
TTAGACCATTGGTCACTACCACCCATTTGCAAACGACAATTGTGGCGGCGGTATAATTCTAAAAAGTCATAGGATTGGGTCAGAATGTAGCTGAATTCTAGAAACGTTAAACCCGCGTCTAGGCGAGATTTGTACGCCTCCATGGCTAGCATGCGGTTAACGGAAAAATGTCTCCCCACATCCCGCATAAATTCCATGAAATTTAAGTCCAAGAGCCAATTGGCATTGTTCTCGAGGATGGCAGAACCATCGTCAAAATTGACAAATCTAGAGAATTGTTCCCGAAAACTCTCCGCATTAGCGGCGATTGTCTCTGGGGTTAGCATTTGCCTCATTTCCGACTTGCCAGAAGGGTCACCGATCATCGTAGTACCCCCGCCTAAAAGGAAAATGGGGCGATGACCGGCTTTGTAAAGATGGAGCATGCTCATAATTGGAATGAGATGACCCATGGTCAAACTCGAAGCTGTGGCATCAAAGCCAATATAAAAGGTAACAGATTCTTTGCCTAAAAGCTCCCTAAGTTCATCAGGATGAGTACTTTGTTCAATAAAACCTCGTTCTTCTAATACATCAAATACATTAGCCATTAAAATTCCTCCTAACAAAATAAAAAGTCAAAATAAAAAGTTCTCTCCATCCCTAAGGACGAGAGAACCCGTGGTACCACCTTAATTCACACGCAAAACGTGCCTCAACCCATGTTAACGGATGGGATCCGGAGCAGTATCCCGCTCTGACTCCAGAGTGTAATTCGCCTTCCATGTTCTGCAGACTTCGCACTAACCAGCCTGCTCTCTGAATTGTAACCATGGTTGACTACTATATCCTTCATTGCCCTTTGTTCGATTTCGATTGTCTAAAAGTTTATCACAATTTCTAGAAACATGTCAAGAGCATAAATCTAACGTTGGTCTCCCCACCGTAGTTTTCCAGTAATGTGTTTTATTTCAATTCTGATTACTGCTGTGATATCAAATTCGTCTTCCATACTTTCTCGTCCCTTAACTTCAAAACCGGGCGAATATTTAGATACCAATCCCATCAAGGCCCGGGCTTTTTCTTCACCATCTACCTCTGTAGCAGTCCCGAAAACTACCACTGACTCATAATCCGTATCCAATATTTCTGGAAGCAACTGGGTTTTTCCAATCACGGTAAAACAGACCTTGTTACTATGTTTTAGGCACTCCATCTTATGGCCGATCTGATCGCCGTGAAAATAAATGTGGTCATCCATAACAACATAGCTCATGGGTACACCATAAGGGTAACCATCTGGCCCAATCACAGACACTACCCCATATTCCCCTTGTTCGAGCATTTCTAAAGCCTCTTGACTACTCATAGTGAGATGACTTTTTCTCAAGTTTCTAAACATACTACTACCTCCACCGATACCCCTATTTGGTTAGGGCATCAGTCACATGATTAGCTATTAATCGCTCTAATTCCTCCACATCCACTAGGATCTCTTCTAAACGCAGCTTGGTTGTTGCTACAAATTCTTGATCC
>JAAZLB010000358.1 GCA_012799535.1 Bacillota bacterium
ATTAGCTTTTATAAGTTGGTGTTCTTATTCCCACTACCTATTATCCTAGCGATTCAACTTAATGAAGTGAAAAACGATCTGTTTCGCAGGTCGGTGCAAACAGTTGTTTATCTTCCTCACTTTTTATCGTGGGTGATTGTGAGTGGCTTATTCGTCTCCATTTTGGGAAGTGACGGTATTGTTAATCAAGCCTTAGCACCCTTTCTAGATCGTCCCATTCGATTTTTGATGGATCGAAACTGGTTTAGATCTGTACTAGTATTTACTGAGGGTTGGAAAGGTGTGGGTTGGAGTGCCATTGTGTATTTAGCCGCCATTACGGGAATTGATCCCCAGCTTTACGAGGCTGCTATTGTGGACGGGGCTAATAAGTTCCAGCGTATTTGGCACATTACTTTACCTGGCATCTCTCCCACGATCATTTTGTTATTAATTCTAAACATCGGTAGTTTACTGGAAGCGGGATTTCAGCAAATTCTCGTCATGTATAATCCCATGGTATATTCGGTGGCAGACATTATTGGTACCTATGTGTACCGAGTCGGGTTAGGGCAGATGAATTTTAGTTATGGTGCCGCGGTGGGGTTGTTTAACTCGGTAGTGGCATTCATCTTAATTATTATGGGTAACCGGTTAGCCAAGCGACTTGTGGGCCGTAGTATTTGGTAAGGGGGGAAGTAGCGTGAAGAAAAAACAGAGAAATTTCATCAAGGACAGCAAGGGTGAACGTGTATTTCATGTTATCAATGTCTTCTTGCTCTTGCTCTTGGCGGGTGCTACCCTTTTTCCCTTTTTGCATGTGCTTGCCCAATCCTTAAGTAGTGAAACCGCGGTGATTTCGGGGCAGGTAGGTTTATGGCCCGTTGATCCTCAATTGGGTACCTATAGGTATGTCATGGGCAACTCTCAGTTTATTAGTTCTTTCAAGGTATCTGTGATCATTACCGTCTTGGGTACCCTTGGAGCCATGGTTGTGACGACTTTTGCAGCCTACGCCCTCTCTAAGCCCCATTTGCCGGGCAGAAACTTCTTGTTGGTATTGTTCATTTTCGCTATGCTCTTCCACGGTGGGATTATTCCCAACTATCTTTTAATGCGAAGCCTCGGTCTTTTGGATACCCTTTGGGTTCTAATCCTACCAGCCTTAGTAAATGTTTTTAATCTCTTGATTATTAAAAACTTTTTCGAAGGAACCCCCGAAAGTCTAGAAGAAGCGGCTCGGATAGATGGTGCTAGTACCTTTAAGATCCTGTTTCGAATAGTATTGCCCATTTCTTTACCTGTCTTAGCTACCGTTAGTCTTTTTTACGCAGTGGCCTATTGGAACGATTTCTTTAGGGCCATGATCTATATTAGTCGTCCCGAACTAAAGCCTTTGCAACTATATCTCTATGAAATCGTGACCCAAACCCAACGCCCCCTCACGGATATCCCTGTGGATTCAGCTATGAATTTGACTCCAGCCGCAGTGCGTTCCGCCACCATCATGGCCACCACTTTTCCTATTTTAGTGGTTTACCCTTTTTTGCAAAAGTACTTTGTGAAGGGGATTGTAGTGGGCTCTGTGAAGGGTTAATTACTTAGATTATGTGCCGTAAACGGGAGCGGCCATAAATAAAAAGAAAACTAAGGAGGATTTGTATGAAGGGAAAATTATCATTAAGGAGTTTGCTTGTTACACTGTTGGTATTGGCAGTCAGTCTTGCTGTACAGGCTCAGGTTGTGATTCGCCATATGGGCAACTGGGACGCCTTTGATCCCAATAACGACATTGTGGCACAAGCAATTGAACAAGTGACTGGCTACAAGGTTGAGTACAGCATGTTACCAGTGGAAAATGCTAATGAGGTCTTAAGTCTGCGTGTGAGCAATGTGGGAGCATACGATAGCCTAAAACTCAACTCGCAGCAGTATAACATGCTGACCGCCCAAAAAGCGTTGCTACCATTAGACGATCTTCTGGCAAAATACGGACAGCGCATTCTTGAGGTTATCAAAGAAGAATCTTGGGAAGCTGCTAAGATCGATGGTAAGATTTACGGTGTTCCCGAGGTGGTATCCGCCCCTAATATAAACCACGTGATTTTGGCCAGAAAGGACATCCTAGACGAGTTAAACTTAGCGATTCCTGAAACGCCTGATGAGTTCTATCAAGTATTAAAGGCAATTAGAACAGAAAAGAAAATGTTACCTTTGTCTTTGGCTTCCCATAACCACACCTTATCCGTGGTGATTAGTGGCTTTGGCATGTACACCCCTTGGATTGACGTGGATGGTACATTAGTGCATCAAGTGGAGCATCCAGGGATGAAAGACTATTTAGCGTTTATGACTAAATTGTATGAAGAGAACTTAATTGACCAAGACTTCCCGGTGAATGGAACCCAGCATGTAGTAGAGAAGTTCACCAGTGGTCGGGCTGCTATGATTCCCTTTGCTTGGTGGCAGGCACCTGCAGTGTTAGCGGCATTGGAACAGAATGTACCAGGTTCTGAGTGGGTTGTAATTCCTCCCCTCAAAGATGAGAACGGTAATCGGGGTATTGAAATGGACGGGGGCGTAGCCTGGTTCATTTCTATTCCTCAAGGGGCACAAAATGTTGAAGATGTAGTTAAGTGGTGGAATGCTAAGCTGGAGTTAGATAATCACAAGTTTATCGCCTTGGGAACTGAAGGGGTTCATTATACAGTGGAAAATGGTGCTTACTTCCCTATTCTACCTATCTTTGAAACTGAGCGGAATAATGCTAGCTGGTATATGACTGGCTACGACCAAGACCGTTATCCTACTTACTGGGCTTCTCGGGTGCGAAAAAATGCTCACATGTCTGCAGTCTATGATGACATGCAAGAGCTCCGCCAGTGGGGTGTTGTAAATCCTCTAGCCTGGGCACCCGCTTTGCCAACGGTTGCAAAATACACTCAATCTTTAGCGTTATTAGCACAGGATAATCTGGTCAACTTTATTGCTGGTGGCGATGACTTGAAGAACTATGATAATTTCGTAGATGCTTGGAAGGTGGC
>JAAZLB010000057.1 GCA_012799535.1 Bacillota bacterium
CCCACAAAGCCAAAAAGGGGCACAACCAAGGCGTAAAGGGAAGCAGTGGTAATGCTTTGATTCTGACTTTGTACTAATAGGGTCGGTGTCCACAGGGTAATCCCATCTTTGATCATCCCTTGGACAATAGTGACAACAGCCAAGAGTAAGAAGGTTGGTTGCCTAAGAAAAGCGGCCGTTTCCCGTAAGACAGAACGAAATGGAGGAGAGCTTTTTTGTACCTCCTCTTTATATTCAAGCATTTGTAAACCAAATTCCTTAGGATGATCCCGAATTAAGGCCCACCAAATCAAAGCTTGGGCCCCTAAAACTGCTCCTGGTAGCCAAAAAACTAGCTCCCAGCGCTCCGTGCGTCCTAGTACTTGACCGGAGATATACCAAGAAGCCAAAGAACCAAGGACAAAAGTGGTTCCTAAAAAGGCAGAGACCTTGTTTCGTTCTTGCGGTGAAGTCCAATTTGAAGCGGTTTTTAAAATAGGCCCCCAACCCATGGATTGAAATACCCCATTTAAGCCCCAAAAGAAGATCATGGCACCTAGGCTATTACTCCAGCCAAAACACAAATTCATCAGGGAAGTACCTATTAAACCTACAAAGACAAACCTCCGGGCGGAAAGATGATCACCCAAAATTCCATTCACTAATTGACCGAGGGCATAGACTGCAAAAAAGGCACCGCTAATCAAACTTAAACTTGCAGTAGTCCAGCCAAATTCCTGTTCAATGAAGGGTAAGGCAATGGCCATATTAACCCGTCCAAAGTACATGAAGGCATAAGTAATCCAGAGGGTTAGTAGGGTGCGTCTTTGATATCTTAAAAAAGGATAGGATTGCTCCAAGCAACTCTCCCCCGTTCATCCACCACTTCAATGCGTACATATTTTTCATCACCATGCAGAGTGTGAGTTGCCGCCGTTAAAGTTTGACCAACATCGGCAATAAAGCTTTTCCCCCGCCGTTCAAAAGCAATAAAATGAATAGCCTGGGCTGAAGAGCAATGGACATATACTTGGCCATCCCTAACCCCATAACTTTCAATTGTAGGGCCACTAGAGGCATAAAAATGTCCCAAGCGTAGAGCCTCCACAATCTCATCTACATTGAGGCTCGGGGCATTAACAACTACCCAACCTCCACCATAGTCCTTCGTGTGTTGGTGACTATCATCGGTGGCTACCCCCCAAATGGGTCTACCTTGACGTAAAAAAGCGTCCCAATAATAGGAAGCCTCTCCTGTACAATTTTCCACCTGACAACCATAATTGTAGACTTCAAGTGCGGCAAAATTCTGCAGGTCTTCAATTTTATCAAAAGGCTGTCTTGACCACACAGGATGACAATAAATAGTCAAATAACCTTGCTCAGTTAAGGTATCTACCATGGTCTGCGCACCTTGAAGCCCCTGTAGTCCCCTATTATCGAACGGTTCCAGGTGGTGAGGCTTGACTTGGGAACCCCCAACTCCCACTATATGATGACATTGGTAAGGACCTGGTGCCTGCCCACTAGTCTCAATTCCTGGGATAATTAGAAAATCGGAAGTACTAAATTCTTGCCACCAAGAAAAAATTTCATGATCGGTGAAAGCTAAAAAATCGTAGCCTAGCTTCTTATATAAATCTACTACTTCTGCTGGTTTCAGTTTTCCGTCAGAAATGGTGGAATGGGTATGCAAATTACCCTTAAACCACTGTCGACTTGTGGAAAACGGCTCCGTACTAGCCATCTGCTTCGCCCCTATCTCCTCTATTTTGGTAATAGACATCATAAAAAACTTCTGTTAGGAAGGAGCAAATCCTGCCTCTACCTTGAGACCCCCTGGAAGAAAAGGAGATTAGGGGAGCTTGTTCCCTGCTGCCCTGTAAAGCTGGTACCATTCTTCCCGAGATAACTGGACTGTGGTTGCAGTGCTAATATCTTGTAAGCGTTGGGGATTAGTGGTTCCTACTATCGGTTGCATCTGGGCAGGATGGCGTAAAATCCAAGCAATGGCTAAAGCTGCACTACTGACCCCTTTGCTTGCGGCCATTGTAGCCAACTCCTCATTTAGTACAGCAAATTGGGGATTATTCAAAAACACCCCTTCAATAAATCCATGTTGTAAAGGAGACCATGCTTGAATAGTAATGTCCTTTAAGCGACAATATTCCAAAACGCCCCCGTCCCGATTGATGGCAGGATTGTTTTGTAAGTTTACATTCAAGCCCCCATCAACCATGCCAGTATGTACTAGGCTGAACTGCAATTGATTAAAGAGGAGAGCCTGATCCAAAGATTTACTGAGTAGTTCCATTTGAAGGGGACTTTGATTACTTACTCCAAAGGCTCGCACCTTTCCACTTGTTTCAAGTCTTGTAAAAGCCTCCGCCACCTCTTCTGGTTCCATGAGGGTGTCTGGACGATGGAGGAGTAGAACGTCGATATAATCCATTTGTAAGCGCTTTAAACTAGCATCAACTGATGCGAGAATGTGCTTCTTAGAAAAATCATACAAGCCTGGTCGAATCCCGCATTTGGTTTGCACAATTAACTTATCACGGGAGATATTTGTGGTTTTTACAGCCTTTCCAAAGACTTCTTCTGCCTGTCCTTTTCCATAGATATCCGCGTGATCAAAAAAGTTAATACCCACATCCAAAGCTGTCCTAATTAGGGTGCTAGCTTGTGATATGGGTAGGTTTCCAATCCGCATACAGCCATGAATAATCTGGGAACTTTGCAATCCTTTAGTCATAATAGCCTCCTTTAATCTCGTAGCGATCCAAAGACCCACAGACAGGGCAAATATCGCCCTGTCTGCTGTCTACCAGTTCTTACACCAACCACCCTTATGAGTCAACATCTAGCATTTCTATTGTACTTGTGGGCATTTCTGCTTTACTATCACCGTGTTTAACTTGGCTCATGGTGAGAAAAGCGATAGCCATGAACACCGCAGCATAGGGAAACAGAGTTCGATATCCTACGAATTCTAAGAAAAACCCAGATAAGATGGGGGTTAGAATCTGTGCGGACATGGAGGCAGTGTAATAATAGCCTGTAAATCGACCCACATCAGAGCCCTTCGCCATTTCCACAACCATGGGATAAGAATTAACGTTAATAGAGGCCCAACCAAAGCCAATTAGAATCAGCAGAATATTCAAGAATGGTGTATAAGCAGAAAAAGTGGCTGCCACAGCAAAACAAATGAATAAAAGAGTAATACCACCGAGAATGGTCTTTTTCCGACCGATCCTTGCAGCCAAGAATCCTGCGGGAATAAAAGCGACCACAGCCGCCGCAGTAGCGAGCATCAGACTATTGGCAAAACCGCCACCGGGGATACCTAAATAGTCCTGGGCATACTTAGAAAAGGCGGTTGTTACCGCATTATAAGAGAAGAACCAGAAAAAGATGGAAGCCAACAAGAAGATAAAACTACGTTTCACAGCAGGTTCCATCTTCGCACCTGCTACAGTCTTTTCTTTTTCTTCAGGCACCCCATCGTCTTCCATCTCAACGGCAATTTCATTTTCCTTGATAGTGAAAAAGAGAATGGTTACCGCGACAATCATTAGCCCTGCTACAGTCGCGAAAATTGATAGATAGTCCGGCTTACCCGTGTGGGGAACCAGAAATGAGATAAGAGCCAAAGAAAAGATAGCACCTAAGGCACCCATCAGGTTAATAATTCCGTTAGCTTGCGAACGTAGCTGTTTGGGTGTCACATCAGGCATTAAGGCGACTGCAGGTGAACGATATGTACTCATAGCCACTAGAGTAAAGAGTAAAGCAATAACAAAAAACGGGAGACTCACTATATTATCCGCGACGGGCAGTAAGACCATGGAAATAACCGCCGCAATGGTACCTCCCACAATAAAGGGCATTCTCTTGCCTATTTTCGTGTCCACCCGATCAGACAAGGCTCCAAAGATAGGTAACATAAAAAGAGCTAAAACATTATCAATAGCCATAATGGCCCCGGCCCAAGTGTCCCCAATATTAAAGGTGTTTTTCAAAATCAAGGGGATAAGACTGTCATAAAGTTGCCAAAACGCAGAGATGGACATAAAGGCTAAGCCGATAAAAAACGTTCTCCGATAGTTTAGCTTCACAACAACGCTCTCCTTCCACTATTTTGATCACTATATTTTAATTACCTCTTTACCTTTCGCTATTTTTAGCCAATTCCCTGCCCTCTCCCTGCATAGAAACGAAAACCCAGGTCTTTCTTTGTTCACCAAGGCTTGGCAATAATTTTTTGGCAAAAAGAAGGGTTTTCCCTCCAACGAGGGGAAGATAAATAGTAACCACTCTTAATATACCAGAGGAGGATTGGTGGCATGAAAGAATTTGATCCCGGTTGCAAACGACCGGCTGGTCAAAGCAACCCAGCTGTAAAACGGGAAGCTATGCCAGAGATTCAGAAAGGAGAAGAAAGAACTATGATTAAAGTTGGAAAACCTGCACCAGAGTTTACTGCCCCAGCTTTTCACAAAGGCAAATTTGGGGAAGTTAACCTAGCAGACTACCGCGGAAAATGGGTAATGCTCTGTTTTTATCCCGGTGATTTCACCTTTGTCTGAGCAACCGAAGTTTCAGCAGTTGCTGAAAAATACCCTGAGTTTGAAAATTTAGATGTTGAAGTATTATCAATTAGCGTAGATAGCATTTTTGTCCACAAAATGTGGAACGATCTAGAGCTATCGAAGATGTTGGGTAAGGACATTCCCTTCCCCATGCTTTCTGATCAAAATGGTAACGTTGGCAGACTCTATGGCGTTTATAACGAAGAGGCAGGGGTACAAGATCGTGGTCGCTTCATCATTGACCCAGACGGTGTAGTCCAAGCCTATGAAGTGATGACCTCGCCAGTAGGACGTAATGTCCAAGAGGCCTTACGCCAAATTCAAGCCTTCCAGTTAGTACGGGAAACTAAAGGTGCCCAAGTAACACCCTCTGGTTGGAAACCAGGTAAAAAGGTATTGAAGCCTGGTGTTGATTTAGTCGGTAATGTCTGGAAAGAGTGGCAAGTGAAAGAAGCATTTGAAGACTAGACCGAACAAACAAAGGAGCCTAGCATGACTGGGCTCCTTTTAGATCTTCCTCCTTAGAAATTGCAACCTCTACCCCATCTTTTAACTTAATCATTTCTAGAAAAGATTTGGCTAAGTGGGGATCAAACTTATTTCCTGCCCCATCTGCAATTAACTGTAAAGCTTCTTCAGGGCTAAAAGATTGGGTAAAGGGATAAAATAACACCCGATCATAGGTCTCAACAATTGCCAAAATCCGACCTAAAAGGGGTATTTCATTCCCTTGTAGGCCCTTAGGATAACCAGTGCCATCCCATTTTTCGTGGTGAGCCAAAACCCCATCTGCTAAGTCCGCAGTCTCCTCGAAGAAATTAAGGAGGCGAAAGCCCACTAAGGGATGACGTTTCATCTCATGCTGATCCCGTAAATCCAAGGGATAGGGTTTATGTAAGATTTCAGGATCTAAGGCCACCTTACCAATATCATGGAGGTAACCAGCCATTCGTAATTTACGCAGATCTGCCTCGGACAACCCCAGAAACATCCCGAATTCCTCCGCCAATGCACTAACATGCTCCGCGTGATCCTTTTCTCCCGCACTTCTGGAGAACAATTCTTGGCAAATTCTCTCTAATGTCTGTTGTTGAAAGGCACTCCGTCCCACTGTCTTCATCCAATACATCTGTTCATCCGCCTGTTGCCAGATGACCCGAATATCTTGCTCTACCCTCTCCTTCGTAGCACAGCCTAGGGGCATATGGGCTTGAACTGGCCCAATACTTTTGCCAGATAATTTTGTCATAAAGGCATCTCTAATGTGAGCCACTTCTTCAGAGGAAGTACGAGGCAAGAGCACTACAAACTCATCTCCACCCCAGCGAAAAACAAGATCATCAGGACGACACATTCCAGCAAGTGCTTTTCCAGCCATTTTGAGTAGCTCATCACCTGCCACGTGACCAAAGATATCATTAGTTAACTTTAGTCCATCTAGATCCCCCACCATTATAGAAAGGGGAAGATTCTCCGGTATATCTATACGTGGCAATTCTTCCTCAAAATAAGCACGATTATATAAGCCGGTTAAACTATCTCTAAAAGTAAGCTCCTCTATCTGGGCACGCTGAACTTCTTTGCGACTCATGTCTCTAAAGAAGCACAAAACCCCTTCGACCCGATTTTGATCATCGTGGAGAGGATAGACCTTCTCCATAATTTTAACCTGCCTCCCGTCCTTCGTCTGCAAGTTAAGAATGCTCCGTTTCTCAGGGGCTACGCCTGTCCTTAGGGTCTCTCCTATAGAATCATTTGTTTGTACATCTTCATGTACACCGCTTTCCGTGACAATTGCATAGACTTGATCATATGGTTGTCCAACTGCCTCATCTTCTGTCCAACCAGTTAAACTTTGGGCCTGTTCATTAATGTACTCAACTAAACCATCAAGGCCGATTACAATTACGGCATCAACAAGAACCCGCAAAGTCTGTTCGTACCGCCTCTGTCTACGCTCCTGAGTGGCGGAACAAACTCGTTCCCGGGTTATTAAACCTCTATTCTCTTTGACTAATACATTCTGCCGTAAGATCATACCAAGTAAGACTATAGACAAAATGGCTAGCGC
>JAAZLB010000359.1 GCA_012799535.1 Bacillota bacterium
CCTACCCAGCTTTCTGGTGGGGAACAACAACGGGTGGCTATCGCCAGAGCTTTAGCGAACAATCCCACTTTGATCTTGGCCGACGAACCTACCGGTAATTTAGCCACGGATCAAGGGCAGGAAATTATGGGTATTCTGCAGGATTTGAATAGCCAGGGTACCACTATCGTGATTGTGACTCATGATCCAAATATAAGCACTTACGGAAAACGTTTAGTCCAACTGCGAGATGGGTCAATCGTCTCGGACGAAATGATCACAATTGAAAAGCAACAAGCCTAAGGGGGGTACACCATTGCTTAGAAAAAGGGGAAATATATTGATCTTCAGCCTGGCCTTCTGTTTGCTTCTAACCAGTACTTCTTGGGCCAAATCCCAACCACTTAAGCTTGATGTGGAAGGTGCTATCAACCTAGCCCTAGAACTCAATCTGGATTTTCGCCTAATTATGTTAGATTGGGAGCAGGCTCAAGCCAGCTTAAAACGAGCGCAAATTGTTGGTGACGAGGATATGCTCGCCGAAGCCCAAAAAGGATGGGAAAAGGCGGAAAAACATTACTTAGAGCAGAAGCAAAATTATATTAGTCTAGTACGCTCCGCCTATCAAGAACTGTTAGAAAGTGAAGCAAGTCTAGCTAATTGGGAAAAGGCTAAAGAGCGGGCAGAGGAGCAATTGAAAATCGACCAGAGCAAATTCAAAGCAGGTCTTTTATCCACACTAGACATTCAAAGGGCCGAAAATAGCCTTTTCAATGCAAAGTACAGTTACGAAAACGCCATTATCAACCTGGAAACCAAAAGAATGGAATTTAATCAGCTTTTAGGGCTGGATTTAGATCAAGAGGTAGTGCTAACAGAACGTATTCTTCTAGATTTCGTACCTTTCACACTTGAACTAGAAGAATGCTACTCTAGGGCCCTGGCGTTAGATAGTGCAGTCCTTGGAGCTAAGGAGAATTTAGAAAAGTGTCAAGAGGCAGTTGTGGTGGCCAAAAGTCCCTTTACTCCACGGGTAGAGCTGGAGAAAGCCTTGGTTGCAGAGGAAAAGGCGAAAATTCAGGTACAACAGGCAGAGCAAGCCCTTTATTTCAAAATTAGAGGCGATTACTATGGTCTTCTCAACCGTGTGCACAACCTTGAGGCTAAGGAGCGGAATATTAAATTGGAAGCCCAGACTTTACTGGCTGAGGAAAGTAAATACGCGGCTGGCGTTTTGAGTAATGCTCAAATTGTGGCCCAGCAAGAGAAATTAGCCCAGTTAGAACAAGAATACAGCACAGAATTGTTGCAATACAACTTAGCTCGCTTAAAGCTTTTACAGACCATTGGTTTAGATGAACATTCTTGGGGTGAAGAAAATGGAGATTAGGTGCAAACAGATTCTCGGTTTATGCTTAATCCTGATCCTCATTGGTGGGGGAACACTCGTATGTCTAGCCCAAGAAAGGCAACCTATCACTTTAGAAGAGGCCTTGGAGCAGGTCTTTTCAGCTAATTCAAACTTGTCATTGTTTCTTCGGGAGCAGGATTTAGCGGAAAAACGGGAGGGTTTAGCCAATCATCCCATTATAAAAATCACAACTACGCCTACAAAGATTATAGATGGAGAGTGGCAAAAACCTGAAGGAAGTCTCACAGTTACTATGCCTATGGCTAATGGTTTGGATTTAACTGGCGGATTGACTTTAGAAGTCGATCAAAGTGGGATTGAAGTCACTCCTTCTGGAACGTTGAGTTTGAAATATGACGTTTTAGGAGAAGGGAAAGTAGTCGAGGGTGCTTTGACAGTTGAAGAAAATCGCCGTCAGCAAGAAAACGTCCTTGTGCTCCAAACTCTAGATCTTTTGGTTGAGCTGAGGAAAAGGTTGGATGGTCTAGATCTAGCCCAAGAAAAATATGGGCTATTGGAGGCATCTTTAGAGGCAGCGCGGCTTACACCCAATTACGATGATCTGAAATTAAAAAAAGAACTAAGGGAACAAGCGAGCACATTAGTAGAGATTAAGGAAGAGATTGCGCAGCTACAGATGGAGTTGTCTTCCTGGTTAGGAATGTCTCAAGATACAACCTATGATCCCCTCGTGCAGATTCAACTCATTAAGCTAGACTTAGTGGAAGACATGTATCGTGATGAGTTCTTGGGAGCAAGTGCTAACTTGCGGAAAGCCCAAGCTAGCTTGGAAACTGCGCAAAACAAACTACTTCATGAACGAAAAACGGCTGGTTGGAGCGTGGTTGCCACTGGTGGCGTTAATCTAAATAATCATTGGAATGTAGGGGTTACCGCTTCTAAACAACTCTATCCTAGGGAGATCATTTTGGAAGAACTGGAGTTAGAAGTGTCTAAAGCAGAACATGTCCTAATGACCACAGAAAGATCCTTAGATGATCAGCTGCGAGTGACACTGCAGGCCATTAAATCTGCACAAAAACAGCTTGAATTGCAAGAAGAACATCTAATGGAGGCACAAGAAGACTTAGATTTGCGCAAACGGCAACTTGAGGCTGGACTTGTCACCGAATTGCAACTGCAGGAAGCTCAGTTAGAGCTAAGGGAAAAAGAATTTAGCTACGCCCATGCCCAATTAGCCTGGGGCCAAAGTGTGCTCAAACTTTGGGAACAATGTGGACGTGATCTTACACTTATTATATGGGAAATAGTGAGATAAGGGGTGAAGTCTTGTCTTTAGTTGATCAATTACGGTGGTCGTTGCGCCACTCCAAACGGCAACTTTTTGAATCAACTTTGGTGGTGGTAGCAATTAGTCTAGGTGTGGGTGTCATAGTCACCGTTCTATCTCTTTTGTTATCAGTTAATCAGCAGTACGGTGAGTTTGAATACGAGGATTACTTTCGCACTTTTGAACTAATTAGTCAAGCGGACTTTGCTTCTCGCTCTGGTGCTCCTTTAGTATTGGTCGGAACAGAGAGCGGTGTCTCAGAGTGGAGGGCCACTTTAGTAGAAATTGAAGAATTACAGCGCCATTTGCCTGATACGATGCATGTTTTTGTGGAAATGAATTGGTCTGTGCGGACTTTACTGGAATTATCCGAAGTAGAAACCCCTTTCCCCTGGATGGAGTCTAACGAAATCTTTCTGACGGGAACTACCCCCGAATACTTTAACTTTAAAAACTACACTTTGGAGAGGGGAAATTGGTTTTTATCAGAGGATCTTCGGGAGAAGAACCGTGTTGTGGTCTTATCCGCTGGTTTAGCCCAAGAATTGTTTGGTGAAGAAGACCCCATAGGTCAGACTATTCCTCTTGAGGGTTTCCGGGAGGAAGAATCAATTTTTTATACAGTCATTGGAGTGTTAGCACCGATAGAAAGTGCTCAGGAACCTTATTTTACGTTTCGAGAAGCTCGGACAGCGTATACTCCGGTCACTGCTTCACCGTACACTCATGGGGGAGGAGAAGTTGAACATCGTTTCTCTAGAGTTTCTATTGGGGTTGATGCAGGGGTTGATTTGGTCCAGGCCCATGAACTTGCAAAAAGTGAAGCTAACTTAATCTGGGGGGAAGCAGTTGGGGTACGCAGTCCTCTTGGAGATTTTCAAGAGATGCGTAAAGAGTTACAACGCTACGTCCTGTTAATAGGAGTTTTCGCCTCAGTTGGTTTGGTAATTGCCGTAATCAATATTCTCAATCTGATGTTAGCTAGGGTACTTAAGCGGACTAAAGGAATAGGACTTTCTATGGCTTTGGGCAGTTCTAGACGGCTAGTCTTCCGACAATTCGTTTTGGAGGCCCTATCCCTTGGAGTAATTGGATCCGTTATAGGCGTCTTGTTGTCTTTTGGCCTCAGTGTGGTTTTGGAAAAGGCTTTGGGTGCCCCCTTGATCAGTGGCATGTATGGTACTAGGATTCTCTTGGGAGTCACCATTGGCTTTGCAGTTAGCTTACTTTTCGGAGTTTATCCGGCTTATCTAGGTTCACGGATTAATCCAGTGGATGCCTTGCGGACAGATTAG
>JAAZLB010000360.1 GCA_012799535.1 Bacillota bacterium
CCCATCTTGGCTGTAGAAAACATTGAAGAATATTACCCTATTCCCCACGATTTTGTGGATCATGAAGATGTCTTCATGTTGAGGATTAAAGGGGAAAGTATGATCGAAGCAGGGATCCTAGACGGTGACTATGTCTTAGTAGAAAGTAAGAATACCGCCCAAAATGGCGAAATTGTTGTGGCCTTAGTAGACGAAGAGGAAGCCACTGTTAAGAGGTTTTTCCATGAGGGAACCTATATTCGCTTGCAACCAGAAAACTCTACAATGGAACCTATCCTAGTTGATGATGTCCGGATTTTGGGCAAAGTTATTGGGGTATTTAGACGGATTCGCTAATAGACTGAAACAGAAAACGACGAGCTATTTATTGCCCGTCGTTTCTTTGTACTCCGTTGCAGTAATTAACTTACCATTTTTGATCTGGCTACCTACCACATTATATTTCGCATCAAAATCCACTAGGGCCTCAATGCGTTGATAACATCTGGAGCCTACAACGGTCTTTTGAACAAAGAATGTGCCAGGACCACCATCTGCATCTGGTCCTTCCCGCTTTTGTAACTCACTAGTGGTTCTTAGCCTCACTGCAATCTTTTCATCGCATTTGTCGCATTGCAGATAAATCCAAACTCCGTGGGCGCCATCTTTTGTGGTATAGCCCTTTTCTGCTCGGGGTTTCTTATTAAAGAGATTTGACAGAAAGCCCATTTTTTCGCCTCCACCCAAATACAATTCTAGGCATGTATTTGGGCAGAAGAGGGGCATTCTCCTGCTACAAAGCGAAAAAACACTTCCAAAGCTTCCCCTTCTCCACAGTCGTGACTACTTTTAACAAAAAGAGGTAAATCATCATACCTGGCCACTGCAAACAGGTAAGTCTGATTTACCCCATATTCAAGGACCATTCGTTGAAGCCATTGATAGATCCCAGATCGAGCTAGAGCATATTCTTTGCAACACTCCCGGTCACCTACATCTAGATAGGCGCTACACAAGACGTCCTGTTGGGCGAGGCAAAGGCACCGTTTTAGAGCACGTAAGACATCAACTGGGGACAATTCAATCATCTCTTTGATCTCCCTTCACCCCTTGTCTAATCTGGGCTAGTCTCCGGATCTACTCGAATGTAAATGTAACGAATTTCGCCATCTACGACTATCTCGTAAAAATCGCAGATTTGTCCTTCCTTAGGTAACGAACCAAGATAATGGGCACTATCGGTAAACTCTAGCGGACTGTTCATGGCTAGCGGCCCCTCTCCCCCTTTATTTTCTATTCATAGTATCGCTCTAGAGTGAAGGGTCTATACAAAAAAGATGGGGTAAATCACCCCATCTTTATGTGCCATTAGTAAAAATTTCGGTTAACTGTGGAATTCTCTCATGAAAGGTGAGGTCGAACTGGAGGGGGGTAACGGAAACGTACCCTTGTTTTACTGCTACAAAATCCACGTTAGGATCTTGTGTATCAAAAGGTGCAGGTTGACCAGCCATCCAATAGTAACTGCCACCTCGGGGATCAACTCTCTTCTCGAAGATCCCCTCATAATGACGGACCCCTTGTCTTGTAATGCGTATACCTTTGATTTGTTCCACCGGTAATCCAGGAATATTAATATTTAAAATACCGCTTTTCGGGACTAAATCCAGTTGCCGCACCAACCCTGGCTCTTCGAATAAGATTTTCTGGACAAAATGGGCAGCAGTGGGCATGAATTCATCTGGCCCACAAAGGGAAAAGGCTACAGCTGGTATCCCTAGCATCACTGCCTCCAAGGCAGCGGCCACTGTTCCAGAGTATAATACATCTGTGCCCAGATTTGCACCGCTATTAATCCCGGATAACACCAAATCTGGTTGTAGGTTGAGGGCTTGAATGCCTATTTTTACGCAATCTGCTGGGGTACCATCGACCATATAACCCCGCTCTACCTCCGTTAAACGCAATGGTTGGTGTACCGTAATTGCTTGGCTCATCCCACTTTGTTCTTGACGAGGAGCTACCACATTTAATTCACCCTGTCCTTGTACACTTTCAATTAAAGCGGACATACCGGGTGCAGTAATACCGTCGTCGTTAACCAATAAGAACTGCATCAATTCACATCCACTCTACTTGTAGCTACCACGTTTGACACCTGGCGTAGACACAAGGTCTTCAATTAAGCGCACCCTACTGACTTTCGGTGATAATTCCACCTCTAGGTCTAATTTAGCCTCACCAGTATCTTCTGTAGATAATTCCACATTAAACACATTAACATCGTGTTTGGCTAAAACTGCAAAGACCCGGGCCAATTGTCCAGGTGTATCCTGAATAAGTAAGGTAAGAATCTCGTGTTTGCTACTAAGATAATTCCATTCTAGTTGGTTAAGGAGCACAAGGGTCAACACAACTAAAAAGGTGGCTAAAATAGCCGCAAAATAAAACCCAGAACCAACTGTGAGACCAATACCTGCTACCGTCCAGAGACTGGCCGCGGTGGTCAAGCCGCGGATATTGGCCCCTTCACGCATAATTGTACCGGCCCCAAGAAAACCAATACCACTCACTACTTGGGCAGCAATTCGCCCTGGATCGTAACGACCAATCATAAATTCTGAAAAAGCGTAGGCTGAGACGATCATTAATAAGGCGGAACCAATACTAACTAGAATATGAGTCCGAAAGCCCGCCGGTCGTCCCATGCTTTCCCGCTCTAGCCCAATTAGTCCGCCGAGGACCATGGCTAGAGTTAGCCTAATGGCAATTTCAATATTGGTAATGTACAAAACTTCTCCCCCTACTGCCATAATCTTTTCAGGTTATTCTCCATTTGTACGGCTAGTCCTCCAATGGTTTAGCCTTTCTCAATGATTTTCACAAATATTATAATAGCCCCATCTCTTTTAAAGCATAACTAAGCCCGATCTGCACATGTTGGCGGGACATTCCCCCTTGTAGGTAGCCAATGTAAGGCTCCCGTAGGGGACCATCAGCACTTAGCTCAATGGATGAACCTTGAATAAAGGTGCCACCGGCCATGACTACCTCATCAACGTAACCAGGCATTGGGCTAGGCACTGGCTGATAATGGGCGTCAATAGGTGCTGCCTTTTGGATTCCGTTACAAAAGCTTAGAAGCTCTTCTTTTGAACCAAACTTGATAGCTTGTACAATGTCTGTTCGTGCTTGCTCAGGTAGAGGAGCCACCTTAAATCCTAGGTTTTGAAATACTTGAGAAGCTAGAATAGCTCCATAAACCGCTTCACCTACTACATGGGGGGCCAAAAAGAATCCATGCATCAGTTGTCTAGTTAGACCAAAGGTGGGACCAATCTTGTCTCCCAGGCTAGGAGCTGTAAGGATTTCTGCACAGAGACCAACTAAGTCCTCACGTCCACAAATATAACCGCCACTAACTGCCAAGGTGCCTCCAGGATTTTTAATCAAAGAGCCTGCAATCAAATCTGCCCCTGCTTCTAGAGGCTCATAATACTCCACAAATTCACCATAACAATTATCTACGAAAACGATGCAATTTGGGTTGGCTTTCTTGATAGTTTTTACCGCTTGGGCAATCTGGGCAATACTGATGGACGGACGCCAACTATACCCTCTAGAGCGCTGCAAGATGGCCATCTTAGTATTAGAAGTAATTCCTGTAGAAATGGCTGTGAAATCTAAGGTTCCATCTTCTTGCAAAGGAATTTCTCGGTATCGAATCCCCCGTTTGATTAGGCTCCGGGGTGAATCGCCCCTTGTACCAATTACCGCCTGCAGAGTGTCGTAAGGTGCACCACTTACAGAAACCAATTCTTCACCAGATTCCAAAATAGAAAGACAGAGGGAAATTGCATGGGTACCAGAGGCAATTTGAGGTCTTACCAAGGCGGCTTCCGCTTTAAAAACATGGGCGTAGACTTCTTCAAGGCTTTCTCTTCCTTGATCAGCGTAGGCGTATCCGGTGGAATCATTAAAACAGTGACTGCCTACGCGAGCCGCATGAAAAGCCTTCAATACTTTTTCCTGATTGGCTAAGACTATCTCCTCTAAAGGTAGTACATACTCGCGGATTTGTTCCTTGGCCTGTTTAATCATCTTCACTAACGACCTCTTTGGGCATGGCAGAACCATAGCTACCCTTAGCCTGAACCCTCTTACCTGGTAGTTTTTCTAAGATACTATCTCTAATTTGCTTCTCTGAGTAAATGTGGAGGCGATAGCGACCACTACTGGTGGGGTACATTTCTAGCTCCCCCGTAACACCATGTTTTTTCCATAATTGTTCAGCGACCTTGTGCATCTCTTCTTCTGTTTCAAACTCAAAGGCGATTGCGTACACCCTTCTACCTCCTGCATATAAATAAAGTTTACTACATAATTTTTCGTGATTAAAGAATCAAATCCTGCCAGAAACCAATCAAGATACCCGTAAATCCTGAGGGGTAATTAAGGTTAGTTCTTCCTTCGTTAAACCTGGTTTTTTCACCAAACGAACTGCTTGACGCCTAACAATCTGTTCTACCATGTTTCTTACTGCCCGGGCGTTCCCGAAACTTTCCGGATCCCCATGACGCAACTTGCGAATCTGGCGCACTAATTCTAGTTGTGCATGGGCGGATAATGTGTATTCCCTTTGCGCTAACATACTTTGGGCAATTTTATAAAGCTCCAAGTCAGAATAATCGGGAAAGGTGACCGTTACAGGAAAGCGGGATCTTAGACCTGGATTCGCTTCCAAAAACCCTTCCATAGGCCCAGGATAGCCTGCAAGCACCACCACAAGGCTTTCTCTCTGATCTTCCATGGCTTTGACCAAGGTGTCGATGGCTTCCTTGCCAAAATCTCGCTCTCCGCCTCGGGCCAAAGCATAGGCTTCATCAATAAAAAGCAAACCTCCTGAGGCCTGTTTAATTACTTCTCTTGTCTTTTGAGCGGTCTGTCCAATATATTGGGCTACCAAATCTGCCCGCTCTACCTCGACAGTATGTCCCTTATTCAGAATGCCCACTTCTTTGAGCATTTGACTGAACAAGCGGGCCACAGTTGTTTTGCCTGTTCCTGGATTGCCTGTAAAGATGGTATGTAGCACAACAGGTTCACAAGTAAGGTGTAAAGCCTCCCGATATTTTTGGATCAGGGCAAAAGCTTGAATTTCGCCTAGAACACTTTTTACCGAGTGTAAACCGATCAGATTGTCTAGTTCGTCCTGGAGTTTTTGTAACCGGTCCCGCTGTTGAAGCTCTAGACCCTTAAAAAAGGCTACAGACTCCGGGGACTCTAAGGAGCTGGGGACGTTCGCCACTACTCCACCTCCCTACCCTATTCACCTATTATTTATACGCTCTAAGGGCTCGGGAGGTGTCCTTAAGGATTGTACCAAATGGCCAAAACAGCTTCTTTTATTTCTTCGGGAGTCTGGTGAGAATAATCAAACCAGTGAATTCTCTTGTTGCGTTTGAACCATGATAATTGACGCTTGGCGTAACGCCTAGTATCCCTTTTTAGGATCTCGATTGCTTCGTCCAAATTCAACTGACCTTGCAAATACCAAACGATTTCTTTGTAGCCCAAAGCCTGAAGAGCGGTGGGCTGTTCAGGATAAGTTTTGAGCAAAGCTTCAACCTCAGAGATTAGACCTTGATTAATCATCTGGTCAACCCGTTGATTGATCCGGG
>JAAZLB010000361.1 GCA_012799535.1 Bacillota bacterium
GAAGCCATTAGTGAAAATATCGCACTTCGGTTTGGGGAAGGTATTCTTTTAATAGTTTTTGAGTAATAAAATACCCCTAGGATCTAATTCTAGGGGTTCTACTATCTAGTTCATTATCAGAGGGTGTGGGTTTTAACCCTATCAGGCCTACAGGGCCCGTTCGACTTTACCACTCTTTAGACATTGTGTACAGACATAAGCTCTGCGTGGACTGCCTTTGATCATAATTCGAGTCTTTTGGAGATTAGGTTTCCAAACACGTCTAGTCTTGTTTTCTGCGTGGCTTCTTTTGTTACCAGATACTGTACCTTTATCGCAAACAATGCACCTTCTGGCCATGTTTCTTACCCCCTTTGAACGAGTTTCCATAACGAATCTAATTTTAGCACAGGGGGCCTTAGAATGCAAGGTGAAATTGCCCAAAGGATAAAATCCTTTACAATTAGGGTTTGAATGGTTAGAATGGTAATGATAGATATTGGTCCTATTTGGTAATGATCTAAAAGGGGGGACAATTGTGGCCCAAGAAATTCAATCTCAATATGGAAAAATCACCATTCGTGAGGAAGTTATCGCCACCGTATCAGGTGTAGCGGCCATGGAGTGTTATGGGTTAGTAGGTATGGCCCCACGTAATGTCCAAGAAGAACTAACCGATCTACTCCGTCGCGACAATTTCGAACGAGGTGTAGATGTACAGTTTAACGAAGACAGCATTAGTATTCAACTGTATATTGTAGTGGAATACGGTGTGAAGATATCTGAGGTAGCCAAAAACGTACAAGAACGGGTTAAATATGTCGTTGAGACCATGCTTGGTCTTAAAGTTGACAGCGTCAATGTAAAGGTACAAAGTGTACGGGTTACCGGTGCAAAGAGAAAGTGATCGGAGGAAACATCTTGGACGTAATTACGGGTTTGACTTTAAAAAATATGTTGCTGGTTGCAGCCCATAATTTAGACCAGCAAAAAGATATGGTTAACGCCTTAAATGTGTTTCCCGTTCCCGATGGTGATACGGGGACTAACATGTCCTTGACACTGAATGCAGCCGTTAAAGAGCTAGAAAGGACAGACAGTACTGAAATTCGACGCCTAACTTCCTTACTAGCCCGAGGCTCTCTCATGGGCGCCCGAGGTAATAGTGGTGTAATCTTGTCACAGTTTTTTCGTGGCTTTTCTGAAGGTTTAGCCCAGGTAACTGATGTGGCTACTGGAGAAGATTTAGCCCGTGCCTTTACCATGTCATCTAAGACTACTTATCGAGCCGTAATGAAACCAGTAGAAGGAACCATGCTTACGGTTGGTAGGGTTGCTGGTGAAGAAGCGGAAAAGGTGGCGGAAGCCGGTGGCAACGCCTATGAGGTAGTGTTAGCAGCTCTTAAGGGTGCTCAAAAGGCCTTAGCGGACACACCTAACATTCTTCCAGTCTTGAAAGAAGCTGGTGTGGTGGACGCAGGTGGTCAAGGGTTAGTCTGCATCTTTGAAGGATTGGTTACCGGTCTCACTGCTACTCCTGAAGAAGTAACGGAGATTTTGAGTCAACAAGCGGTGCCTTTAGTAGATACAGAGTTTGGCAAGGTAGCTACGGAGGTTTCTGTCAATAAGTATTGTACTGAGTTCATCATTCTAGGCGAAGGAATTAACCCCGATTGGCTCCGTCAGGAGCTTGAAAGCAAGGGAGACTCCATGATCGTAGTTGGTGATGGAGATGTTGTTAAGGTCCATCTCCACACGGATCATCCTGGAGAAGTACTAGATTTTTGTGGTGCCCTTGGTGAACTCACAGAAATTGCCATTGATAACATGCGCTTGCAAAACCAAGAGTATGAAGAGCATGAAAAGAACCACAGTCTAAGTTTATCCGAAGGCACTAATGTGGTAGGGTTTCCCCAAAGTGCCCCAGAACCTCTAGAACCTCCTAAGAATGTGGGAGTTGTGGCTGTTGTACCCGGTGAGGGTCTTGCGGACATTTTCCGAAGTCTAGGTGTAGACTATATTGTACCTGGGGGCCAGACTATGAATCCTAGTACAGAGGATCTAGTAAAAGCAGTGGAAAATTGCAATGCGGAATCTGTCGTGATTCTTCCGAATAACAAGAATGTTATTTTCTCTGCCCAGCAGGTCAAGGAGTTAGTGGATAAAGAGGTTGTTGTTGTGCCTACACGTTCTACACCGCAAGGAATCAGTGCTCTTATGTACTTTGTGCCCGATGATAGCCTGGAGGACAACTTAGCAGCTATGGAAGAGGGTATGCGGGATGTTAAAACCGGTGAGGTGACTTTCGCAGTTCGTTCTACTGTAGCAGGTGATTTGCAAATAGAAGAGCGAGACATAATTGGTCTAGCCGAAGGAAAGATTGCAGTAGTAGGTTCTAACCCGAGTATGGTAGCCATGGATCTATTAGCCACCATGGTAGATGAGGACTCCTCTGTGATCAGTATCTACTATGGAGCAGATCAAGAACCTGAACAGGCTGAAGAACTGGATAATCTGGTGCAAGAACAATATCCCCAATGTGAAGTTGAAATCTATTCTGGTGGGCAACCCCTGTATTATTATATTGTTTCAGTAGAATAATGAATTTAAGGGGGTAAGATGGTGTCGAAAATCCATGTTGTAACTGATAGTGGTAGTGATTTACCGTTAGAGGTTCAAAAACGTTTGGGAATTCGAGTTGTACCCCTCACGGTGCAGTTTGCCGATGAGATCTTTAAAGATGGGGAGGAGATTTCTACTACCCAGTTTTATGAGCGGCTCCAAACTAGCGGGGTGATGCCTAGTACTTGTCAGCCTTCTCCCGCAGATTTTGCACGGGTCTTTGAAGAAGTGGCAGAGCCAGGTGATACCATCATCTCCGTCCATATAAGCAGTAAAATGAGTGGGACCTATCAATCTTCTGTCTTGGCCAGTACCATGCTTGATAGTTCAATTACAGTTCATAATATTGATACCAAAGCCGCTTCTCTAGGTGCGGGGATG
The DNA here is from genome assembly GCA_012799535.1 of Bacillota bacterium. GTDB lineage: Bacteria > Bacillota > Limnochordia > Darwinibacteriales > Darwinibacteriaceae > UBA4996. Next base: position 2,983 of record JAAZLB010000361.1, read on the forward strand.
GTGGCCATTGTTGCCGCGGAAGCCATTCAAGCTGGTTTAGAACTGGACGAGGTTTTGGCCACCGTTCAGAACACTATTGAACAATTGGCAGTCTACTTTGTGGTTGATACTCTGGAATATTTGAAGAAAAACGGCCGCATTGCCTTGGCCGCAGCACTTTTTGGAACCCTTTTAAACATCAAACCAGTCCTTACCTTGGATGATGGTCAGGTTGCCCCCTTTGAAAAAATAAGGGGAAAGAGTAAGGCGCTTAAGCGGTTACAAGAATTGCTTGGGGAGATGAAAGAAGCCTACCCAGATCAGAAGTTTCGAGTTGGAATTAGCCATTCCAATAGCTTAGAGGAAGCGAATAGTCTGGCTAAACGTTTGCAGGAACATCCAGAGGTGGATGGGGAGATTCTAATCAGCTTCATCGGACCCACCATTGGTGTCCATACTGGTCCCGGGACGATTGCCTTGTTTGCTTATCCTATCTAATGACTTTCATGTGCCTTTAGGTCGCTAAGGGCTCGCCCCTAGAAAACTAGGGGGGACCCTTAGTTTCCTAAGGGTCTTTTCGCTTTTAGGGGTGATTGTTGTGTTGAAGGAGAACATTTTGGATAGCCCTGTGACAATTTTGCCAGGGGTCGGCCCAAAAAGGGCTCAAACCATCAAGAAGCTAGGTTTAGAGACGGTGCGCGATGTCTTGTTTAGCTTTCCCCGAGATTATAAGGATTTCCAACGGGTCCACCTCGTCCATGAAGTCAAGAGTGGCCAAGAACAGCTAGTCACGGGTAAACTAATAAATCTCCATGAACGTCCCATTTCAGGAGGACGGCGTGTGGTTCAAGCCCAACTAGATGGCTATCTCACCTTGACTTGGTTTGTTCATCATCGGAATCGGGGCCCTAGTTATCTTTACCGTAACTTACAAAAGGCCCAGGAAATCTGGGTTTATGGTCTTGTGAAGGATGATTATGGAGGCTTGGAGATGACTACTCCCGAGTTCTTTTATGAAGCCCCTATGCACCTTGGATTAATGCCTGTCTACCCCCTTATGTCCACTGTGACTAACGCGCAGAGGGTACGGTGGGTGAAAGAATCCCTAAAGTATCTTTCCCATCTTGATGAATGCTTACCACCATCTCTCAGGGGAGATTATGTGGATCGGCATACAGCCTTGCGCTGGATGCATTTTCCTAAAAACTGGAGTGAGCAACAGTCTGCACGGGAGCGCTTAGTTTATGAAGAGTTCCTTTTGTTTCACCTCAGCTTACAAAGGGGTGCTCGTCACACTCCTGGTGTTATGCACGGCCCAGATGGGCAGTTAGTTGCCCGTTATTTAAAATCCCTGCCTTTTCAACTTACAAATGGGCAGAGAAATGCCTTGCAAGACGTAGCTAAGGATATGGAATCTCCCTTAGCTATGAGACGCCTCATCCAAGGAGAAGTGGGCTCAGGAAAGACCATTGTAGCCGAATATGGGGCAGTGAAGGCGGTAGAAAATGGTGGACAAGTAGCCATGATGGTTCCCACAGAGGTCTTAGCTCGGCAAATGGCGCAAAGAATTAAGTCTGCTTTAGAGCCACTAGGCATTACTGTGGAATTATTAATCGGCAACCTCCCTGGGAAAGAACAAACGAGGGTGCGAGAAGGAATTCAGGATGGAAGTATTCAAGTAGTAGTGGGCACCCATGCTCTAATTACTGAAAAGGTACTGTTTGCCAATCTTACTTTGGCTATTGTAGATGAACAACATCGCTTTGGAGTTCGGCAACGCCTTGCTTTACAAGGAAAGGGTAATGCGGATCTTCTAGTCATGAGTGCTACACCAATACCAAGATCCCTTGCTCTCACCGCCTACGGAGATCTGGATACCTCAGAAATTAGGGAACTACCTAAAGGTCGACAGGTAGTGGACACTCGCTTGATTGATCCGAAGCGACGGACTGAGGTTTATCAATATTTAGTCAAGCGGGTAAAGTCGGGTGAGCAAGGCTATGTGGTCTTTCCTTTGGTGGAAGAGTCAGAACACTTGGATGCGAAAGCGGCCGTTACAGAAATGGAAGCATTGCAACATGGAGTACTCAAAGAAATTAGAGTTGGTTTGATTCACGGTCAAATGGGAAAGGAAAAAGAACAAATTTTTGAAGCCTTTTACCGCCAAGAAATTGATGTGTTAATCGCAACTACTGTAATAGAGGTGGGCATGAATGTGCCAAACGCTACTGTGATGATTATTGAGAACGCTGAACGTTTTGGTCTTGCCCAACTACATCAATTACGAGGTAGGGTGGGGCGGGGGAGTAAGCCAGGTATTTGTTTTTTACTTTCCTATAGTGACTCACGCCAGAGTCGGGAGCGTTTAGAGGTGATTCGGGGATCCACAGATGGATTTTTAATTGCGGAAGAAGATTTGCGCATTAGGGGCCCAGGGGATTTACTGGGTGTACGTCAGTGGGGCATGCCTTTATTTCGGGTGGGAGATATAGTGGAAGATCAAGACATGCTTAAAAGCACCGCTGCTGAGGCCCAGGCCCTTTTAGATGAAGATCCTAACTTGGTCAAATATCCCCAACTACTGGCGGAAATCGAAAGACAACAGTGGTAATTTGAAGGGGGAGTAGGGTGAGGATAATTTCAGGAACTGCCAAGGGAATTAGGCTCAAAAGTGTACCTGGACAGGCTACTCGACCAACAGGGGATCGGGTAAAAGAAGCTTTGTTTAATATTCTTGGTCCCAGGATTATAGGTGGAGACTTTTTGGATCTTTATGCAGGAAACGGGGGAATTGGCTTAGAAGCTCTGAGTCGAGGTGCCAATAGTGTAATTTGGATTGATGCCAACCCAGCCTGCACCAAAATGATTCAAGCTAATTTGGAAAAGAGTCGTCTTGAAGGTGGTACAATTTACACTACTGATGTTTTCCGCGGTTTACAGCAATTAGCCAAGAGGGGAAAGAGTTTTGATTATATTTTCCTAGATCCCCCCTATGATCATGGTTTAGTTGGGAAAACGGTGGAATTTTTGAATGAGCTAGACTTATTAAAAAAAGATGGGATAATCATGGCAGAAGCAAGTAAAAAGGAGGATGCCCCCCAATTCATGTCGAAACTTTGCCTTATACGTACACAACAGTATGGAGACACTAAATTACACTTTTACCAAAATAAGGAGGCTAACGAATGAGAATTGGAGTTTGTCCAGGGACATTCGATCCAGTAACATATGGCCATGTAGATATCGTTAAACGGGCGAGCAATCTTTTCGACCATGTTTATCTCTCCATTCTACATAACCCCCACAAAGTTCCCCTTTTTTCTGTTGAAGAAAGGATGGAAATGTTAGTGGAAGAGGTCAGACCGTACCACAACGTTAGTGTGGAAAGTTTTTCAGGGTTGGCGGTGGACTATGCTAAGCAAAAGGACGCCATAGCCATTGTCCGTGGTTTACGGGCGGTGACTGACTTTGAATTTGAGTTCAAGCTAGCTTCTATGAATCGCAATCTGGATCCCTCTATAGAGACGGTTTTTATGATGACAAGTAGTGAATATGCTTTTATCAGTTCTTCCGCCGTAAAAGAAGTGGCTAGTCTAGGTGGGGATGTTTCTAAGTGGGTTAGTCCAAGGGTGGCGGAACTTTTGTATGCCAAATTTGAAAATGGGGAGAGGTAGTTGTGAACCGAGTGAATCTGCAGGTCCTCATAGATCAATTAGAGGTCATGGTAGAAAGGGCACCGGAGGTACCCTTAGTAGGAAAAGTTTTAATAGACGCGGATGAATTATTTGAGTTGCTGGATATTATTAGAACCGCCATTCCTGAAGAGGTAAAGCGGGCAGAAGCGGTCTCTTCCGAAAAGGATCGGATGATTGCAGAAGGCCAACAGCAGGCGGAGCTTATGATCGC